>SLIO01000369.1 GCA_007135635.1 Methylomicrobium sp.
ATTACGCGTAAATAAGGACTAGTCGTATGTTGAAATGGCTTTGGTTATCGTTTGTCGTGCTGGTTCTGGATCAAGTTACCAAGCTTGCGGTAGCGGCAAACATGCAGCTTTATCAATCGATTCAAGTGCTGCCTTTTTTCAATCTGACCTATGTGCATAACACCGGTGCGGCGTTCAGTTTCTTGAGCGAAGCCGGGGGCTGGCAGCGCTGGTTTTTTGCCGTGCTGGCCTTCGTGATCAGCGTTGTGATTACGGTTTGGTTGGTAAGGCTCAAGCGGCATGAAACCCTATTGGCGGTTTCGTTGGCCTTGGTACTCGGCGGCGCGGTCGGCAATCTGATCGACCGTCTCGCCTACGGCTATGTGATCGATTTTCTCGATGTCTATTATCAAGACTGGCATTGGCCGGCATTTAATATCGCCGACTCGGCAATTACGATCGGTGTCGCGTTGATGATTGCCGAGTCGTTCGGTTTGGGCAAAAAAGGCGAAGTCTCGTGAAAAAGCGGTGGGTACGCTACCATACGCATCAAGCTAAGGATGTCGCTAAAATTAACTTAGAGCGTGAAAATTATCTCTCGCAGAGGCGCAGGGGCGCTGAGAAAACACTTTAACCAACGGTGTTATCTCGTTCCCAAGCTGGAGCTCTTGCCGTTTTACACAAGTATAAATATACCTATTGTGCAAAAAGCCGCAACCGAGCGCTAGGTTGCCGTGTCGTCCGAAAAGGCTATTGGTGTATGAGCGTTAGCGGCTTCGATAGTCGCGACGAAGGCGTCGCTCCCACAGCGGGCGGCAGATGCTCTGTGGGAGCGATGCCCTGATCGCGATTTCGAGGCCGAGAGTGTTAGTGACAATAAATGGTATCGAGGCCACATTGGCTAAGATTGCAAAAATGATAATTTATGACTTATCTATAACGATGAGAGCTGGAGCTTGGGAGCGAGAAAAACTCTCTGCGCCTCTGCGCGAGAACAAGAGCGTGATGCGGGTTAGCCGTTTTTAGCTTGATGCGTATGGGGTACGCTACGGGTACCTTGTCGATGAGTATCCAGATCTGCTTGCTCGAAAGAGTTCTCGGAACCGAACTCTACGTTAACAAATCGAACAGCCTATCCCAATCGAACGACGGACCCGGGTCGGTCTTGCGGTTTGGTGCAATATCGCTATGGCCGGTCAACGTTTGTTTGGATAATTTCGGATAATGTGCAAATAAGCATTTGAGCGTTGCCGCGAGTTGTCTATATTGCTCGTCGGTATAAGGAGACGTTTCGGTCCCTTCGAGCTCGATGCCGATTGAAAAATCATTACAGCGTTCGCGGCCTCGATAGCTTGAAACGCCGGCATGCCAGGCGCGTTTGTTGAACGGAACGTATTGCACGATTTCGCCGGTTCTTCTGATTAATAAATGCGCAGAGACTCTTATTTGATGAATGTCTTGAAAATAAGGGTGATCGCCGGGACATAATGTATTGCTAAACAACCGGTCGATATGCGGCGTTCCGAATTCGCCGGGCGGTAAGCTAATGCAATGAATCACAACCAGCGAAATATCGTCGGGGTCGGGGCGTTCGTCATGATTCGGTGAAGGCGTTTGTCTACAGTCATCAAGACAGTGATGGGTGAGTTTCATGGGTTTTTAAAATTATGCGGAGTGCAAAAGTATGAACCAAACGTCCATTATTGAGCAAATTCAACTTTTTCTCGAAGAAGATATTGGTACCGGCGATATTACCGCTCAAATCATTCCCGAACACAAAACTGCTCGGGCCGAAGTCATTACAAGGGAAGACATGGTCTTATGCGGACACGCCTGTTTCGATGCAGTGTTCCGATTCCTAGACGAAAACGTACATATCGAATGGTTAGTCACCGAGGGCGATAAGATCGCCAAGGATACCTTGCTCTGCCGGTTACAGGGCAATGCTCGAGCCTTGTTGACCGGCGAACGAAGTGCGTTGAACATTCTGCAAACAATGTCTGCGACCGCGACGCAAGCGAGACAATACGCCGATGCCGTGGCTGGGACGGACTGCCGGATACTCGATACGCGCAAAACCATACCAGGGTTGCGTAAGTTGCAAAAATACGCGGTGGCTTGCGGTGGCTGCATCAATCATCGGCTCGGTTTATTCGACGGCATCTTGATCAAAGAAAATCATATCATTGCGGCCGGCTCGATTGCCGCTGCAGTCCAGATGGCGCGTGAACTATCCGACTTGCCGGTCGAGATCGAAGTGGAGAATCTTCAGGAGTTTGAGCAGGCGCTCGCGTCCGGTCCGGATCGGATCATGCTCGATAATTTCAGTCTGAAGGACCTAAGGACTGCAGTAGAACTCAATGCCGGCCGATTCGAACTGGAAGCGTCCGGCAATATCGATCTGAAAAGGATCAAAAAAATCGCCGAAACCGGTGTCGATTTTATTTCGATCGGCGCATTGACTAAAAACATCAAGGCGATCGATCTGTCGATGCGTATCAATCTGGTGAATTGACATGAGTGAAAACATTGCGGATTTGTGCCGGCTAATCAGTCACGGCGTCTATGTGATCGGCGTGCGCGACGGCGAAAAAACCAATGCTTTTACCGCAGCCTGGGTCATGCAGGTATCGTTCGATCCGGTCATGTTGGCGCTGAGCATCAATCCCGAACATTATTCTTATCGATTGCTCGAATCCGGCCGCTGCTGTTCAGTTAATATTCTAGGCCGTGAACAAATGAATCTCGCAGAGCATTTCGGCCGCTCTGCGGCCGACAAGATGGCCGGCCACTCTTGGCAAAAAGCTAGAACCGGCGCGCCGGTATTATCCGAAAGCCTTGCTTATTTCGATTGCGAGCTCAGCCATTTCACCGATGCCGGCGATCACCGCATCGCTGTGCTGAGCGTCGTCGACGCGGAGATGCTTAGAAGTGGTCCTTCGATGCTGTATAGCCAAACCGGCGATATGGACGGCAGCAGTGAGCTGTACCCGGAATAGCAAAAATATCCTGCCCTCTGTTGTTTGATATACTTCGCGCGGTCATGTATGCGACTTTTATGACAATGGTATTTTGTTCGATGTTTACAGGGAAGCAAGGACTTGCTAACAAATAACGCCCCGATTTTTCATCTTTCCTACGCTCGCGTGGGAATGCATCCAGGGACGCTCCTGCGTCCCTAGCGATCGATAAAACAAGCAAGAGCTAACGAAAATACTCTCAATCCATCTTCCAGCCGCAGTCGATGATGAGTGTCTAAAGCGGCATTCCCAAGCAAAGCATCACAGCCATCAAAAAAAGCAAAAAAGTGCCGGGTTACTTTTCTTATCGTCTGCTGTTAACCAAAAAAGTAACCTGACCCCTTTTCCACCAAACATTCGTTCGTAAATACCCATGTGTTTTGTAAGTATTCATACGTATAGTTTTCAGAGGTCAATTCATTAATACTAAGTCCTCGATAAAACAGAATAATCCATAGCTAAGAGAGGGAGCCCTCATGATGAACCGTACATTTAATCTTAAAGACCCTTCTTCGCAAGCCCATATAGAGGTTAGCCGTAACATAGCTTTCCATGAAGCAGGGCATGCCGCCGCCATACATTTGGGTAACCAACAGAAAGGATTGCCGCCGGTTTTTTTCCAGATATGTGTTAAACCCTTAAATTGTGACTTACCATCATCCGAATGTTTAGGAGAGCAATCGGGTCAATACATCGCTAAAGTAGAAGGTGGTCGCTTGATTCATACGATAGCAACCTCGTTTCGTGAAACGACAAAATACTTTTCTAATGAACAGAAGCTTGATTACCAGCGTGCTATCGAAGCCGATATCATCAATTTACTCGTGGGACCGCTGGCCGAAGCCAGATATATCGCATTGTGTGACAATGAACTCATTAACCCTCGGCTAGTGAATATCGAAGCACTTCATTATTATGGCGGCTCATCTGATTTGGAGATTGTCAATGAATATCTTGATTGCTTTATAGCTACTCAGGAACTGAGAGAAAAAAAACTCAATAGGCTTTTTATGGAAGCATTCAGTTTTATTAATGAGTGGTCAAATTGGCTCGCAATCACTCTGTTGGCTGACTTTATTTTAGCAACCGATAGAAATATCATTCAATTTGAAGAAATTAGCTCAATACTCGAACAAGGTAAATTGCTAAAAATAGCTAAAAAAGGAGATTTCGGGTCTTAATTTTATGCTTAGTATTATCAATTAATTTCACTTAGAGGTAGCTGCTTTATGAAAAAAATGACCCATAGCGCTATCGATGACAGCCATCCTCATAAACAACTTGAATTGCCGCTCAGCATAAAGCCGGCGTTAGCCGCTTCGAAAGCTGCTGGCTCTAACAAGCTAGTACGCCAATTGCAAGCCCGTCGGGAAGTCTTTGATGACTTGCGATTTACACATAAGGTAGTCGATCCTTCGTTAGAACATCATACAAATTCATATGATTTTGCGCCGGTGGCCTATTTAACGCTGGCCGCTGATAGCAGTATTGTCGACGCCAATCAGTTTGCGGAGTGCTTGCTCGGTATTCCGCGGTCGAGCTTATGCCGGCAACGTTTTGCTAAGCTAGTCTCTGAAGAGTCTCAGTCTATATTCAATGCTTTTTTGAATAAAACGCTTGCAATCAGGCATCATCAAAGCTGCAAGGTGGCGTTACAAATCGCCGGGCGATTAATGTGGATAGAAATTAAGGCCATTGCCGACCCTATGCTTCAAACCTGCCGCGCCGCAGTTTCGGATATTACCGAACACAAACGAACTGAGCGCCAATTAGAACTCGCTACGTTGGCCTACCAGGCGATAGACGAGGCCATTATGATTACTGACGCCGATAACAGTATCGTCGCAGTCAATCCCGCTTTTACCACACTGACCGGTTACACCGAAGAGGAAGTCCTCGGTCAATGCGCAAATCTTTTTAAAACCGATTGCCATGACAGTCGTTTCTATTTGAGCATCTGGAAAGCGCTACGGAAAACCGGACATTGGCAGGGAGAAATTTGGAATCGTCGCAAGAATGGTGAAATCTATCTTGAATGGTTGAGCATCAATACTAATTACGACAGCAATGGAAACGTATTGCAGCGAGTCGCAATTAGCACCGATATTACCGACCGCAAGCGCGCGGAAGAAACGATGTGGAAACGAGCAAACTTCGATCAGCTGACCTGCTTGCCCAACCGGTATTTGTTTTATGACCGCATGCAATTGGCCATCAAGCAAGCCTGCAGGGAAGGGCTGCCGATGGCTTTGATGTTGCTTGATCTCGACCGTTTCAAAGAAATCAATGATACCTTGGGGCACGATATGGGTGACAGTCTGTTGTTGGAGATTGCGCGGCGGTTGAACCATTGCGTGCGCGAGACTGACACGGTGGCGCGTTTGGGTGGCGATGAGTTCGCAATTATTCTGAATGAAAAGGAAGATTGTGTCGGCATCGAACGCATTGCTCAAAGTATATTGCAACAACTGGCAGAGCCGCTTTTGTTGAATGGCCAAAAGGTCAATATTTCCGCTAGCATCGGAATCACATTTTATCCGGAGGATGCCTCCGAAATTGAAGAATTGATGAAGAATGCCGATCAAGCCATGTATGACGCCAAAGAGGCGGGCCGCAACCATTTTAGTTATTTCACTCGTGCTGTACAGAATGCCTCGCAACGCCAATCCAGTTTGGCCAATGATTTGCGCGAAGCACTGATCAATAATCAATTGCAGTTGTATTATCAGCCCATCATGGAATTGGCGAGCGGTGTTATTTATAAAGCGGAGGCGCTGATCCGCTGGCGACATCCCCAGCATGGATGGCTTTGTCCAACGGATTTTATTGCTATTGCCGAGAAAACAGGATTAATCGTTGAAATGAGCGATTGGGTATTTAAAGAAGCGGCGCGACAAGTTTGGCTCTGGCGAAGATATTTTGATAGGCGTTTCCAGATCAGCATCAATGGCTCTCCAATGTTGATCCATTGCGCCAGCGATCATAAAAATAGTTGGTTCGAGCATTTACAACAAAACGGCCTCACGGTAGACAGCATTGGGGTCGAAATAGACGAAGGTCTGCTGATGGACACTTCGCATGATGTTTCAAATATGTTGTTTTCGTTCTGTGATATCGGTATGCCGATCAGTATCGACGATTTCGGAACCGGTTGCTCGTCATTATATTTATTGCAGAAATTTCATATTGATTATCTTAAAATAGATCCATCGTTTGTCGGCAAGCTGGTTGATCAATCAAATGAATTAATGCTTTGTGAAGCGATGATCGCTATGGCGCACAAGCTAAAAATCAAGGTGATCGCGGAAGGAGTGGAAACTCATCATCAATGCGAGCTACTCAAAAAAATGGGTTGTGATTTTGCTCAAGGGTACTTATTTTCAAAGCCCTTATCCGCCGGAGCCTTTGAGGCGTTGCTAGCGAAACGCGAATGAACGGTCGGCTGAAAAATAGTGTTGAGTCTTTTCTGAAACCATCACTACTTTTACCCTACCCGGACAAGCCGGAACCAAAAAGACTACCAAAATAAATACATAAGTTTTCCTGATACGTAGAACATTCAGCCAAATAGACAAAGGCCAAAAGCCCCGTCATACCGGCAGGGATTGCCTGTATCCAGTGTACAGGGCACTGCCATTAAGTTAAGGATTTTTCCGTTCGCCCTGAGCCTGTCGAAGGGTGAATGGAAAAATCCTGGGTCGATAAGTTAAGCCGTCCATGGTTCGACAGGCTCACCACGAACGGCTTAA
>SLIO01000383.1 GCA_007135635.1 Methylomicrobium sp.
ACTCTTCGCGCCGGTAGCCGCTGATTTCGCAAAATTTGTCGTTGATGTAGGTGATATTGCCGGAGCGGTCGGCGATGCTGATGATTGCGTGATGATTGATCGCCAGATGTTCTCGCTCGCGTTCATACAGAGTGGTTTCGAGCCGTAGACGTAATACGCTGTTTTGTCGAGCCCGGCGCGCTCTTGCCGAAACGGCGGCGATTAGATGCCGGGGCTGTACGGGTTTCACTAAAAAATCGTCGCCGCCTAGACTGAGCGCTAACAGTTGTTGGGTCATATCGGTTTCGCCGGATAGAAACAGAATCGGCAAATGCAGATACTCGTCGCGCTCGCGTATGATAGCGGCCAATTCCGGACCGCTGGCTTCGGGCATATAAACATCGAGCACCGCGACATCGGGCGAAAAATTATCCAGTATATTCAATATGTCGAGGGGTTGGGTCGAGGTTTTGACTTCCATCCCGGCTGCTTGCAATTCAGCCGCGTGCGCATTGACTATGAGCGGATCGTCGTCGATCAATAACACTCGGTAAGGCTTGGACGGTTGGCGTCCGGTCAGCGCATCCAAAATATCGACGATGCGTTCGGAATTGACCGGTTTTACAAGATATCGGGATGCGCCGGCACGAAATGCGGCGAGGCGCCCTGCGATATCGTCGCGTACCGAGACGATAATGAACGGGATTTCGGATTCTTTGCCAAGATTTAGATTGCGAATGGCTTCCGTGCCTGCAAAATCTCCATCGGGGAATATCAAATCCATGATTACGGCGGCCGGCGGCTCCGCGTTCGGCTCTGTGAATAGGGTTTGAAATTGCGTAGGTTCGGAGAATACGCGTGTACGAAACCCGTTTTGCTGTAAAACGTTTTGCAAATGTAGCGCTTGATCGATATCGTCTTCGATTATGTCGATCAAAGGCGAATGGTTGGCGCTTTTCAATGTCGGCGGCGGAGGAAGTCTGGGGGCGTCGGTTGGCAACTCTAGGCTGGCGAGACGGCTTAAACTATCGAGCGCTAGGCCGACGGCTTGCCATTCCATATCGGTAGGGGGGTTGCCTGATCGAAGTAAATCCGACAAGCGTATTTCCATGTCGCGCGCGGCATTCGAGAGCGATTGCATGCCGAATGTACCGGCCGAGCCGCTTAGTCCATGAATCAGCCGATGCAAGGTTTCTGCCTCTTCGGAGTGCCATGCTGAAGCATCTATCTTCTGAAATTGCGAATGGATAGCGCCGATTCGTTCAGGCAGTCGGTCGATGAATTCAGTTCGTAATTCTTGCAGGGCGTCGGAAAATTCGGATTGCATGGCTTGGTTTTAGAGATACTTTTGAAAAGAATATAAACCTACAAAAAGCATTTTGTCCACGAAACACAAGAAAATCACGAAAATATTCAATTAGTTATGATGTTCAAGTTACTTGCCCAATGGGTGATTCAAGAGGTTTATCTAACCGAATGTTTACTTTCGTGTGTTTCGTGGACTGACTGCCGAATTTAGGATAAAGCACCCTACTGGGTTTTTGGCTTAAACGGCTATGCCGACTTCCAGGCCTTCGAACCAGTCTAAAAAGCGTTTAACGTTATCGCCTTTAAAAATACGTCCGTGTTGCGGCGCCATGATGTCGATGTCGAGTTTGCGAACGCGCTCGATCCAGTCTCTCTTAGCCTGATTCGATGGCATCCAGCGTTGATGAAAGAAGCGCATGTGGTCGATGTGGCTATCGAAATTGTCGACATAAATCGGCGCGCCGGAGGCTTCGAGTGCCGCACCGACATCGCCGGACATCAGGATTTTCGCTTCCGCGTCGTAAATATGAAAATTGGCCGATGAATGCAAATAGTGAGCGGGGACGATTTTCAATTCGGTTGTATCCAATTTTATCGTGCCGCCGTTATCGGGAATACCGACATAGTCGATCGATTCGCAACCGAAGTGGCGGATGAAGCCTTCCCAAAGCGATGAGGCATGCAGTTTGGCTTTCGGCAGGGCTTGGTCCCATAAACCCAGCGAGGAAATGATGTCGGGGTCTTGATGCGATGCGAATAGGTCGGTGATCTCCTCGACCGGCGCATGATGCAAGACGGCTGCCAGCATAGGTGCGAACAGTTCGATACCGCCGGGGTCCATTAATAAACAACGGTTCGCCGTTCGCACAATATATTGATTGGTATCGATAATGTTGGCGGGTTTGTTGGTATCCCGGCCGAACATGATCCAGCGGTGCGATCCCTCGTAAATTTGGGTCATCTTCATGGTTTGCTCGCCTTAATTTTACTTGATTACGTATAAGCTTCAGTCTAATTGAAGTCCGAAGAAGGTTTTGTGTCGCTATCGCGACGCTTATGTGTAGTCGGTTCGCGGACCGACAACCGCGATACTTTTCTTTGCTTGTCCAAAGAAAAGTATCCAAAAGAAAAGACACCCGAAGGCCGCTTTATCCTGCGCGCTGACGATTTTGCCGAGGGTTTTCGGAAGGGCTATCCTTAGCCCTCCGAAAACGAGCGGCATCCCTGCCGCTCCCCTAGCGGGCTGTTCTCGGCAAAATCGTCAGTGCTCGGCGCGGCCTAACGGGACCCAGGCGGGCACCCTTAGCCAAATCAAATAGGCTGAATGTTCTAAGTAATCAGGTAATTTTATGCGGTTATTCGGTAATATTGATGACATTCAAAGCACTGCGACAACGCTGTACATTGTTATGAATGATTTGCGCGGCGCGATCGACGCTTTCGGCAACCGCTTGTAAGCTAAGCAGGTATTCTCCTGCTTGCGACGCCTCGATTCGAGAATTGGCGGCAATGACCCGTGCCGCACGGGCCGGATGCATGACTTCTTGTAATTGATCAAGCAATTGTCCGACATGCCGCTTGAATTGTTTTCGACATTCCAGCATTCTTTGTTCGACAGCTTTAGTCGAAGTTTGTAGTGAGGATTGATACCGAGCGCCGTTGGCCATTTTTGCCGCGGCTTGGAATTTGTCGAATGCGGCCGAAGTGCGATATTCATTGACGGTCAAGCCGTACAGCAATAAGGCGTGTTCATTGATTGCATTGACCAGTGTAATCGTTTCCTTGGCCAATTCGTTGATGAAGTCGGTGATTGGCTGAAATCCTCTGGCTTTTTCTCCGGCACGAAAGGCGATGGCCTTTGCGTTTGCGGCGGCCAGCGAGATTTCCTTGGCAACTTCCATCACAGCGCTCAATTCCGCGGCAATGGATGCAACGGCAACGAATTGGGATTTGGTTTGATGCGTTTTATCGGTCATGGCGCTTGATCTAATTGATGATATTAGGAATGGTGCAAACGGGTTTTGTTATTCGTAGGTTGCGCACTCGGTGTTTTAGCGACGATAATTCGAATAATTAAGCACACAAGTTGCCTTGGTTTTTTTTCTTATGATACCAATCATAGACTGCTTTGACTCGATTGCCACAAGCGTTAAATTCAATGTTGCTGCACAGCTGCGTGACTAATTGAATACCCCGGCCAAAAAATCTTTGGTTGTTTTCAAGATCGGAGAAGATGTCGTCTATATTGAATCCTTTACCGCTATCTTGGATGTCAATGGTTAATTGGCCGCCGTCCCATTTAGGAATATAGTCGATTCCTATTTCTATCGTGCCGGACGTGGCGTTATTCAGGCGTTCTTGGCGCAGCTCATAGAAATGTAAGAACTCTTCGGGGGTTTGTTTTTGCCTGGAGTCCATTTGCAGTAGTCCATGGTCCAGTGCATTCGTAAATAATTCGCTAATAATTGTGAAGATAATTTCTCGTTGGCAATGCAATCCATGCAAGTTCGTCAATTCGTCGACAATAGTCGGAATCGGATTCATTAGGCGCAATACTCCCATATCAAACTGTATCGCGATGGCCCATTGGCAAGCGTTAAGTTCGTTAGGCGAATTTGTTTTTTGCATGAGCCGATAGCGGAGCAATCTAGCGATTTGATTTTCGATAAATTCAGGATCGAACAACAGGGCGTCAGTCTTTTGGTTATCGTTTTTTAGGCAGCGATCCAGTATTGCTTTCGAGCCGGCAGGTTCGACAATGAAAATAGCTTGTGCTAAAGCTGGATCTAATGACGTGATACTCCGTTCGACGGCGATATTATCGGGGCGATCAGGCAGTAATGGGGCAGCAATGATCAGATCGAGGTCTTGTGCGGCAATGATTGTAAGAGCTTCTTGATTATTCTGTGCGATATAGGCTTGGTATCCGTGTTTGACCAAAACTTTTTGCAGTGTTTCGGTAAAAGCCCGGTTCCGGGATGCTATGAGAATTCTCGCCGACGCGGAAACCGGAACAACTTGATTGTGTGGCATCGAAGAAGTATTCAATTTAATGAGGCATTGTCGGTTTTATACTAACGTGAACAGTTTTTGGAAATTGGCAATTTCCAAAATTTTTTTGACTTCCGGTTTGGCATTCAGTAAGCGAATAGCTGATGGGGCGTTATTCATCTTATCTCTTAATATCAACAGCATGCCTAATGCGGAGCTATCCATGTAGTCGGTATGCCTTAAATCCACATTAATGGTTTTGACGGTATCTCGATTCCATTCGGTGGCTTTTCTAAAGTCTTGATGGACGCTGAAATCGAAGCGTCCTGAAATGCGGACGGTCAATTCTTTTTTTTCCGGATGATGAATGATTTCTAATGCCATTGCTTGCTTCCTATATGGGAATCGTTAAAACTTGAATGAGTGCTTTCGGTTAAAATAATTCGATATCGCCTTCATTCATTGAACCTTGCATAACGGCCTTATGGGTTTTTGTGCGCCATTGTTGCTTCATATCGTTGAGGCGCTTGATGCCGTGAGTCAGCTCATTGGCGATGTTTTCTTGATCGCTCGACGTCAATATTTCAAAACCGATGCGCATTTCATCGATCAAGGCTTGAAAATGCTGTGTATTGGCTTGCATGTATTCGATCAATTGCCTTGTCATGTCTTCAAATTGAAGGGCTCTGACCGCATGGTTGACATTGTTTTCTATCTGTTGAGCCAGTTCTGAAACATCTTTGACTTTCCGATCGATCAAGGTATTGAGTTTGGCAATATCGGTCATCATTTCATCGATATGGGCTTTCGAGTGTATCGTTGCCGTCATGTCTTTCGATGCCATCGATTCGATCATGCGCTTGGCTTGACCGATATTGGTTTTCGAATCGCTGACGACGCTTTTGATTTCCTCGCTGAATTTATCCGAGTTTTTAGATAGTTTACGCACTTCGTCGGCGACTACCGCGAAACCGCGTCCGGCTTCTCCGGCTCTTGCCGCCTCGATTGCGGCGTTCAACGCCAATAGATTGGTTTGGTCGGCAATGCCTTGGACATCGGCCAATAATTTGCCGATGATTTCCATGTGCGATTCGACATCATTGACGACATTGACCATTTCGATGCTTTGTTTACTGACCGCGAGAATATGGTTGATAAAATCGGTCAGTACGATATCGGTTTCCTTGGCGAATTGCTTAAAGCTCAAGGTGCCCGACTCTTGTTTATCGCTCGATTCGCCCAGGTTATTTATCAGCGATAGCATGGTCTCATTTTGCCGAGATGCGAGTGTGTGCATGCCGTTGAAGCTATCGGACATTGTCACGACCGCGTCCGATACGACCGATTTGACTTGTTGCAATTCTTCGTTAAAGGTATTGAGTTCTTGCGCGGCGCAGGCTTGCAGATCGTTGATATAACGTTCGAGTAATCGGTCGGTCTCGACTTTGTTAAACTCGGGCGAATTCGATTCTATGGACTTCGCCGAGGATTTGCCCCCATATATCGTTAATAACCAACCGATTGATAGGATGGGGAGAAATATCCAATACAGAGTCGTTACGGCAAATAGAGCCGGAGACATTCCCGCGACGATGGCCAATACGATAGGTAGGGCGGGCATTTTCAGCAAATTATCCATTGTTTATCTCCTATTGGATTAAAGCCACAATTTTTTCCGCGACTTGATCGATCGGCAGAACGATATCGGCGGCTCCGATTTTATAAGCTTCGCCGGGCATGCCCCAAACGACGCTGCTGGCTTCGTCTTGTACGATGTTAAAAGCGCCGGCCTTGTGCATGGCCTTCATGCCGGCCGCGCCATCGATGCCCATGCCGGTCAGCATGACGCCGATGGCTTGATCGCCGACTTGTTGCGCAACCGAGTGAAACATCACGTCGACCGATGGTTTGTGCCGATTGACCGGTTCGGAGTCATCGAGTTGGCAGAAATAAGCCCTGTGATCCCGAGTGACTTTTAAATGCCTATCGCCCGGTGCAATATAGATATGTCCGGACACTATTTCTAGCCCGGTTTGGGCAAGCGTTACCGTCATCGCCGATACCTCGTCGACATGTCTGGCAAACGAAGCGCTAAACGTTGCAGGTAAATGCTGCGAAATGACAATGGGCGGGGTGTTTGCAGGGAGAAGGCAGGCTATTCGTTTGATCGCCTCGGTGCCGCCGGTCGATGCGCCGAGTGCAATGAGCAGCTTTTGTGGAGCGCCTTTACGGTTTTGATTGATAACTCCGGGTTTAACCGATATGAGATTGGGCTCATTATCCTGGATTCGCGCGCCGGCAGCCATGATGACTTTGCCGATCATTTCTTCGGTGTATTCTTTCAGCGTGTGCGCCACATCCAGTTTGGGTTTCGAGACGAAATCGACCGCACCGAGTTTCAATGCTTCAAGCGTGACTTCGGCGCCCTGTTCGGTCAATGTTGAAATCATCACGACCGGCATGGGTC
>SLIO01000266.1 GCA_007135635.1 Methylomicrobium sp.
GTTGGGGACCGTTTTTTTGTTGTCATAAATAGACCCTGCGCTGGCGAAATTCGGCACCTACTCGAATCACCGATGAAATTTGAAGTTCGATGGCGTGTAGAAAATTCTCAATATTGACATAATTCGAAGCGACAATCGAAGCATTGCACCTCCGTTTTATTTGAATTTTTACAGGAGAAGGCCGATGACATCACCTCGATTTTTTACGCCTGAATTGAGTCAAAAACTGGATGGCTTATCCGAACTGGCGTTAGATTGTAATTTTTCCTGGAGCCATCGAGCCGACGAAATCTGGCATCAGTTGAATAAATCCTTATGGGAGCAAACCCGTAATCCGTGGCTGGTGTTACAAGCCTGTTCTGCGAACCTGCTGCAAGAGCTTGCCGAAAATGAACAATTTTGTCTAAAACTGCAGAGCATCGTGGCCGAGCATCGCGCCTCGCTGGAAGAACCTCGTTGGTACCAGAACGAACTCGAACAAAACACTAAGCTAACGAAAATCGCCTATTTCAGTATGGAGTTCGGTCTGAGCGAAGCGCTGCCCATTTATTCCGGTGGCTTGGGTTTATTGGCCGGCGATCATTTGAAAGCCGCTAATGACTTGGGCATGCCGCTGGTGGGCGTAGGATTGCTGTATCAAAACGGCTATTTCCGCCAGGCTTTCGATGATGACGGCAATCAAATCGCACTCTATCCGAATGCCGATACCGGCGATTTACCGATTTGCCCGGTTCGAAAGGATAACGGCGAATGGTTACGGATTAAACTCAATACGCCGTCTAAATTGTGGATTAGGGTGTGGCAAGCGCAAATCGGTCGAATTACGCTTTATTTATTGGACAGTAACGATCCGGTCAATCATCCAGTCGATCGCTGTATTACCAGCGAATTGTACGGCGGCGGTCTCGAAATTCGTTTGGCTCAAGAAGTTTTATTAGGTATCGGTGGATGGCGGGTATTAAGGGCTTTAGGCATCAAGCCTGAAGTCTGTCACTTAAATGAAGGCCACGCGGCGTTTTTAGTGCTGGAAAGAGCCCGCGATTTAATGAAGGAAACCGGGCTCGATTTTAATACTGCATTGACTATCACGCGCGCCGGCAATTTATTTACTACCCATACCCCGGTCGAAGCCGGCTTCGACCGCTTCAGTCCGGAATTGATCGGCAAGCGGCTTGGCAATTATGCGCAAAAGCTCGATATCGATATCGAAACTTTATTGAATCTCGGTCGCAACCCGGATTTAAAAACCTACGATAAATCGTTCAATATGGCTTATCTGGCCATTCACGGCAGCGCAGCGGTGAATGGCGTGAGTCGTTTACATGGCGAAGTCAGCCGGCGTATTTTCAGTCCCTTGTTTCCGAATTGGCCGGCAGAAGAAATACCGATTGACCATATTACTAATGGAGTCTATGTTCCGGCATGGGATTCGCAGGAAGCCGACGAATTATGGACCGATTTGTGCGGTAAGAATCGATGGGTTTGCGAGTACGGCGATTTGCCGCAACAATTTCAGCGGGTCACTGACGAACAGCTATGGAATTTGCGTGCGCAAAACCGCAAAAGCTTGGTCGAATTCCTTAGAGATGAGTACAATCGTGAGTTAGATGTTCAAGGCAATATCTCGAAAACCGAGCGTAAAGATCAAGTGCTTCGCCTATTCGATCCGAATGTCATGACGATCGGTTTTGCCCGGCGTTTTGCGACCTATAAACGTCCTAATTTGCTGTTAACCGACCCCGACCGTTTAACCGCACTGCTAACCAATCCCAAACGGCCGGTACAATTGGTCATATCGGGTAAGGCACATCCGGCCGATTTGCCCGGCCAAGTATTGATCAGAGCCTGGCATGAATTCATTCGCCGGCCTGAAATTAGGGAGCGTGCGATTTTTTTAAGCGACTATGACATGATTACCGCCGAATATCTGGTCCAGGGCGTCGATTTGTGGATCAATACGCCCCGGCGTCCCTGGGAGGCTTGCGGGACCAGCGGCATGAAAATATTGGTTAACGGCGGTTTGAATCTGTCCGAACTTGATGGCTGGTGGGCGGAGGCCTATCGTCCTGAAGTCGGTTGGTCGTTGGATGGACAAGAGGTCGAACAAGCCGATCACGAACAAGCCGAGACACTTTATCGCCGGCTCGAACAAGAAATCGTGCCGATGTTTTATGATCGAGATCAACAAGGCTTGCCGCGCCGCTGGTTAGCTATCATGCGGGAAAGCATGGCGACGCTGACGCCTTATTTTTCGGCCAATCGCATGGTCAGAGAGTATACATCCAAGTTTTATTTACCTCTAGCCGAAAGCTATTGCAAAAGGTTGGACGGAAATATGCAGCCGGGTAAGCAGTTGATCGAATGGTTGAAATGCATCGATGATCTTTGGGCTAAAATCCATGTCGATAATGTGGCGGCGGAAACCCGGGAGAACGATTATGCATTCAGCATGCAGGTCTATCTCGGCGAACTCAGCGATCAGGATGTTTGTGTGGAATTATTTGCGGAATCGCCGGGCGAGGAAAAGTTCGAAATACATTCAATGGCGATAGAGCAAGTGTTAGCCGGTGCGATAAACGGTTATATCTATAGTGCGACGATACCGAAAAACAGGCCGATTACCGATTACACGCCGAGAATTAGGCCAAACCATCCGGATTGCAGCTTGCCTTTGGAAGCCAATCAGATTTACTGGGTGCAAACGCGACAAGGGTAAATTAAATCTTGCCGCGCTTGGCTTGAGTAGGGATATATACCTTTCGCACTTCAAATTTCGGTAGTGCCCGAGGAGGCGCCGGGGTGCTCGGTCGATTTTTGCTCCTGCAAAATCGACATTCACGCCATCCATGGCGCTCGCAAAGGCTTTACCAGCATGGAGCTGGCATAGAGCCTACATGGACGTATTCACGGCGTCCTTTGACGGACACCCCGGCGCCGAATTTTGATCTACGATAGGTATAGAAAAAACCGGTTTACTCGGCTTTTGCAATCTCGGAGCGCATTTCGTCAATGACTTGTTTGTAGTCCGGTTTACCGAAGATCGCCGAACCGGCTACGAAAGTATCGGCACCTGCCGCTTTGATTTCACGAATATTGTCGACTTTAACGCCGCCATCGATTTCCAAACGAATATCAAAACCGCTGGCATCGATTCTTTTTCTAGCTTCGCGCAGCTTGTTCAAAGCCGACGGCAGAAAAGATTGGCCGCCGAAGCCCGGGTTAACCGACATCAATAAAATCATATCGATTTTATCCATTACATGATCTAGATAATGCAGCGAAGTTGACGGATTGAATACCAAACCGGCTTTGCAGCCTTGATCGCGAATCAATTGTAAGGTTCTATCCAGATGAACCGAAGCCTCAGGATGGAAGGTAATATAGCTGGCGCCGGCTTTAGCGAAGTCCGGGATGATTCGATCGACCGGATCGATCATCAAATGCACGTCGATCGGAGCGGTAACGCCATGATTTCTTAATGCTTCGCAAACCAATGGGCCGATCGTCAAATTAGGAACGAAATGATTGTCCATGACATCAAAATGGACAACATCGGCACCGGCGGCTAAAACGTTATCGACTTCCTCGCCTAAGCGGGCAAAATCGGCAGAGAGAATGGAAGGAGCTATCCAGTTTTGGGCCATTTTTTTATCCTCGATTAAAACAAAACAAGCAATTATAGTCTTTTTTTATTAATTGATCCGCATTGATTTGTTTAGTGTATTCAGTGACGCAAGCGATATCAAGTTTAAGTTCAAAAAGCAACTCTGGAACTATTGTAGAGTCGGATAGACGAGGACTATAATCGAGTCGTAGTTCTTTTATACTCATCGTAGATCAAAATTCGGCACCGGGGTGTCCGTCAAAGGACGCCGTGAATACATCCCTGTAGGCTCTATGCCAGCTCCATGCTGGCACAGGGGGCGCACACCCCGGTGTCTCCTCAGGCACTGCCGAAATTTGAAGTATGAAAGGTATATCGTTCCCAAGGCCGATTACTCTGTGGGAGCGATCCCCAGATCGCGATGTCGAAGCCGCAAATGTCAGGAAGCAATAAATGCTATCGAGGCCGTATTGGCTAAGATAGCAATACACAATGTTATGTATAACGACGAGCGCAGAGGGTCACTGCCATTAAATTAAGCCGTCACAGAGATAAGTAATGCTTGCATTCAGGTTCTATAATGTGCCTAAAAACTTGCCATCCATGGCACTGGATTCCGCCAGTCCATGGCGGAATGACGGGCCTCCCTTAACTTAATGGCAGTGGCGTAGAGCGTGGGAACGATGAGTACCCCTCTTCCTCTGAGAGGTTTGGTGTAAGAGCATCAAAAGCCTGAGTTATTTTGTGCTCATTCTTAATCGGAATATCAATATCCATGGCACCAAGACATTGCACAGATGAAAGCCAAATTAAAACTAATCGCCGGCTTCGTTTTGTTGGAAACGATCGATATCATTCCGTTGCCGATTACGACACTGGTTGCGGTCTATATCGTTTGGAAAAAGCCGCTTTGGTTTAAAAACCTGGTGCTGGAGCTTTATCAAGTGGACGAGCCGAAGGCTAAGGAACGGGATGACAAGTCATTGAATTAGCACCGGTGAAATAGAGCAATTTATCCAAAAAAGCGATTTCTACAAAATCCGCGGCAATATTTCGACGGCCCATTAGGTAAATGGCTTGGGAAGTATAACTAATCGAATCTTTTCGCGATTTTTGAGCGTTTCGTGGACAATAAGCGTTTATTACCCGATTTCAAGAGAACCTCCCACGATGCCAGCGATTACAGGACAACTATTCGAATGTCTGTCCGATATTCAGACGCCTGGAAATTTTTATGCTACCGGTTCCATCGATGCTTTTCCTCCAAGTTTGGAAGTCGACGGCGTCGGGCGGATCGCGTTGCCTATACTGCCGGAACAGGCCGAACTGTTGATTGCGGCCGCCGAGCGCGCGCCATACGGCAAAGGCCGCGAAACATTGGTCGATACCGAGGTTCGGCGCACTTGGCAAATCGATGCCGGACAAATCAAACTCAGCGGCAAGCACTGGCGGGCGCAGCTCGATGCCATTGTCGGCCAGGCCTCAGCAGGTTTGGGCGTGGCCGGCGAAGTGCGAGCGGAACTTTACAAATTGCTGGTCTACGATGCCGGCAGTTTCTTTGTCGGTCATCGCGATACCGAGAAAACCGCCGGCATGTTCGCGACTTTGGTGATTGTCCTACCCTCTTTGTACCGGGGCGGCGAATTGCGTATCAGCCATCGTCAGGAAGAAGTCACGCTCGATTTGTATCGAGAAGATCCGTCCGAAATCGCTTTCGCGGCGTTTTATGCCGATTGCAGGCATGAAGTGTTGCCGGTTTCCGAAGGCTGCCGGCTGACCTTAATTTATAACCTGGTGCGGCCGGACACGAAAGCGCCATTGCCTCAACCGCCCGATTATCGCCGGCAACAAGCACAAGCCGCTTCATTACTGCACGATTGGGCAGCGTCGCTGGCAATGAATGTCGATCGAGAATGCCCGGAAAAACTGATTTATCCGCTGGAGCATGCCTATACGCAGGCCGAACTGGGATTCGGCGCGCTTAAAAATGCCGATGCCGCGCTTGCGGAAGTGTTGACCGAAGCCGCTGAACAAGCCGATTGCGAGATTTATTTGGCGTTGGTGACAATGGCGGAAAGCGGCAGTGCGGAACCCATCTACACCGGAAGCGGCCGGCGCCGTTATTGAGACGACGATGATTTCGAATACGAAATCGGTGAGGTTTTCGATCGTTTCGAACCCGTTTCCGAATGGCGAAGTATCGACGGTAGTCAACCGCAATTACCCGTATTGCCGTTTAGCGCCGATGAATTTTGTCCGCCGGAGGCTTTCGAACAAATGGAAGTCTGCGATATCGAATTTCAAGAAGCGACCGGTAATGCGGGCGCATCCTTCGAACGCACCTATCGAAGCGCCGCACTGGTCATTTGGCCGCGCGCCGGTCATTTGGCGATCATCAATCAAGCGGGAGCGGAAGCCGCGCTAAACCAATTGATCGAATTATGCGGACAATGGGAAAATGAAGGCAAGCCGCACGACTCCGATATTCGCCGAAATGCGCATACCCTGGCGGGTTTCATGCTGAGCGATTGGTTACCGGATTCCTTCCGGCCGCAAGGCTACGCAAGCACCACCGTAGTGCGCGATTTCTTGAATCTATTGCTGCGTTTGCAGGATAACGAACACATTGACCGGCTTTGGTCGATCATTGCCGAACGAGGATTTTACAACAAGGAAGACTGCTCCGAGCTGGTAAGGGCTTCCGAGCTATTGCCGTGGAACTCGGTGGTCCGCAGGCTGGAAAGTGCAATCAAAATCGGCGGCTATAAAGCACTGGAAGCCGCCGCCACGCTGCTGGCCGCCTTTTGCAGGAGCAAACCCGAACAGGCGCCGGCATTGATCGCGGCCGCCGAAATTTTATACCAAGCATTGCCCGGCGACGCCAAGCGCTTTCCTCAACTTCAGCCTTGGGAGGTCGAGAGGCTCAAGATCACTCCCGAGACGGTGGCGGATATATTGGAAAGTTTCAGCGCGATCGAGCCCGTTTTGGCCGAAAAAACGCTGGAGTATATGCTTAAATGGCCTAATCGCTACAATATCGAGACGACTCTGACGCCTGCCTTGTTGCTGTTGACGGGCCACCCATTGCCGGTAGTGACACGGCTTCGCGCTGTTA
>SLIO01000275.1 GCA_007135635.1 Methylomicrobium sp.
CCCGGCTAAAGCCTCCGAAAAGCTCGGTCATCGCCAAATCTGCTTCGCTATCCCCGTAATAGCAGGCAGGATCGAAAATTACCGGCGCCCCGCCGGCTGCAACAGCGGCATTACCGCCCCATAAATCGCCATGTAACAAAGATGACCTAGGTTGGTAATCGTCGAACAAGACATCCATATCCGCCAATAACCGCTCGCCTTGGCTTTGCAACCAGCCTCGATATCCGTTTTGCGCGGCTAGTCGTAATTGAAAGCCCAATCGCTGCTCGCGCCAGAAACCCGGCCAGTAGTCATAACGGCCGTTCGGTTGCGGCGTGCTGCCGATGGTATTGTCTCGATGCCATCCGAAATAAGGCCGCTCCGCACTATGCAGTAACGCCAATTGCCGCCCTAATTGGCGCTCGGAACGAGAATTCGAAGAAGCAAACTCGATATGTTCTAAAACCAAAAACGACCGCTGATCGGTTTGCCCGCACACGACCGGCTCGGGCACCCTTATCGTCCGCGTGCCGGCTATTTCTCTTAAGCCTTCGGCTTCGGCCTCGAACATATCGACCGAAGCCAGACGATTCAATTTTACGAAATAAGTTCGTTCGTCATCACTCAACCGATAAGCTTCATTGATATCGCCGCCGCCGACTGGTCGGGATTCCGTTACCGAAAAAGGCCGCCCTGTCGCTTGTTCGATTTGCTCGGCAATGGTTTGCCAATTCATCGTCATTGTCGTCTCTCCGATTTGATTGAATTGCAGAAACAAAGACGTTACCGATCGCAACGCCGGGTTCAAGAGTCAACTGTCAAACGACAGCTTATTGCCGAATGCATTCCTCCAATCCAGATCGAATTGCGCGACTGCGGGACTCACCGCCGGATGCCCCAGCATTTGTTCGGCAATTTCAACCGGCAACGTTACGGCTTTCGCGCCGGCTTTCAAGACCTCGAGCACTTGCCGAGTGTTCTTAAAACTGGCCGGCAACAATTTACAAGGTAATTGTTGGCGATCGAGCAAACCTTGTAAATCAGCTACCACTTGCGGGCCATTTTCGCCCATCGCATCGATTCTATTGACATAGGGCGCCAGATAATCGGCTCCGCACAGAGCCGCTAAAAACCCTTGCTGAACGCTATAGATCGCCGTGGCCAGAACTGCTATATCGTCGGCTTTTATTTTTTTGATTGCGGCTAATCCTGTTTCATTGGCCGGCACTTTTACAACAATATCGTACGGTAAGTCTTGCAAGCGTTTCGCTTCCTCGACCATGCCTTCGACGGTCGGGCTAACGACCTGAACATGAAAACGAGCTTCGGGACCGATCAATTCAGCCAGATCTAATAACAATCGATTTAAACCGACCCCGGACTTGGCAAGGATAGATGGATTAGTGGTAACGCCTTTAACCGGCAAGCAGTCATGGAAGCGGGCAATTTGCGCGACATCGGCGCTATCGAGATACAGTTCAAACATAAATTAAACATCGGATTGAAAAAATGACTGCTCGGCAGCCGTTAAATTAAATCGCAAGCAAATAGCTCAGCTTTGCGGATTGGGGTTGACCCATTGTTCCTCTGCTATTTCCCAAGCTGTTACTTAGAAAGAAGCGAAAACCCATGCCTTGGCTGCCCGAGGCAAGATCAGGATGCATTCCCACGATGAAGCGGCTGGAATGAGAATTATCCAACACAAACCATTCAATTTTTCATCAAACCCAAAATCAGTGCGACGTGCGCCAGTTCGGCTAGGGTCGAGACCTTGAGCTTGTTTCTGATTTGCGTGCCGTAATTGGCGACGGTTTTATAACCGAGACAAAGCTCTTCGGCAACTTTGTGTACCGTCATGCCTTTCGCAAGCAAGCGGAATACATCGAATTCACGGGCTGAAAACGCATCGATAATTGCCTGGTAATCCATGACATCCGATTTGCCGGGCCGTTCCTTGATCAAACCATCCTCGATGTAAATTTCGCCATTGGCAATCTGCTCTATCGCCACGGCAAGATTGGCCGCCGCACTGTTTTTACTGATGTAGCCTTTGGCACCGGCCGCAATGGCTCGATTAACATAGACCTGTTCGTCGTGAACGCTGAATACCAAAATTTTGGCTTTACTGTCGCGCTGACAAATGCGCCGTATCGTTTCCAGTCCGCCTAACCCGGGCATTGACAAATCCATTACCACAACATCGGCCGTTTGTTCCTGCATTAATTGAATCGCCTGTTCGCCTCGTTCGGCCTCGGCAATGATTTCGATCGTATCATGCGTCCCGAGTAACATTCGAAACCCCGCACGCACAACCGCATGATCATCCACTAAAATAATTTTGATTTTGGTTTTCATAAAATAGGTATCGTTGCGCTAACTACCATGCCTTGGCCGAGTTGCGAGCGGACGCTCAGCTCGCCATCGAGCGATTTAATCCGTTCTTGAATGCCTCTGAGCCCAAACCCCGAAGATATCCGATTGATATCGCAACCAAGCCCGTCATCAGCCACCTTCAAGTGCAAACAATCCCGATTTTCGCCTGAAATTTTCAGAACTATTTTAACGTGTTTGGCCTCGGCGTGACGGATCGTGTTGGTCAAACATTCCTGAATCACACGAAATATCTGTATCGCAACATTTTGATCGAGTAAATCCAACTCGTCCGGACACTCGATCGTCAAATTCAATCGAGGATTTCTTTCCGACCAGTGATTAACCATATCTTCGAGCGTGGCTTTCAATCCTAATTCGGTCAAAATCAAAGGATGCAATTGATGCATCATCGAGCGTACGATAGCCATCAAATGATCGCAGATACGACTTATCGACTCGGTGATTTGACGGGTATCGGCTTTTTCATGCGCCGCAGTGACTGCCATGACCTTGATTGCCGTCAACGATTGACCCAATTCGTCGTGTAATTCCTGCGACAAGCGCCGGCGCTCCTCTTCCTGAATTTGCAGCGAATGCTTCGTTAAGGCACGATTTTCCTCACGAGTCGTATCGAGCACGCCAGCCATATGATTGATCGCGCCGGCGATATTATCGTATTCTTGAATCGAAAACCCTGGCAGCATTTCCCGGTATTGTCCGGTTTCGATGCGCTTGAGACCGTCGACAATCGTATCGATAAAGCGAAGGGTTTTATGTAAGGTTTGATGCACCGCCAAAAAAATCAATACAATCAACAGACAAAGCGTGATAAAAAAAGCGACCGTTTCGTGCCAAACCTCGACGGTTTCATCCATCGGATTCGGCTGAATGATCAGCATCAATGCTTTGCCGTCGGCCATCACGATGGGATAGTGCGTTTCGGAATAATCGGCGGTAACCAAGCTTACAAACCAAGCTGGAGGCATGTCGGGCTGGTTTTTACTTTGCAGCGAACGGGTCACTTGAATCGTTTCACCGGTCGGTTGTTGGACGCGGATGTCCAAATGGCGTGTTTCTCTTAAAGCGCTGAGCCAATAAATCCAATCCGACTCCTTCATGGTTGCGGAGGCCGGTTTCGAAAATCCGAATTTAACCAATTGCAATGCCAGGTTTAGAGAAGAACCGACTTCTTCATTGACCGCCTCCCGAGCCCGCCAAATCGCGATCGAACCGCCTAGTATCAATATACAGACGAATAAAAACAAAATTCTAACATTTAGCTGGAAACGTAAGCTCATCGTGGCCGAGTGTGGGTTAAAACTTCATTATCAAGTCGGATTACCCGCTACACTATAGGAAAAATTCATTTTTTCAGTATATTCTGAATTCATCTTGCATCAGACATTAACTCCAATTGCGCGGAGCGCGTCATTATGCCCGACTTCTCATTAAATACCACCTGGCTGATTCCGTCGCCGATCGAACCGGTCTGGTTCTACCTGATTCGCCCCGAAACCTGGCCGGATTGGTGGAGATATGTCGATTCGGTCGAAAACATCTCGTCCGGCGCATCGAAAATTCCTAATAATAAACGGCGTATTTATTGGCGAACAAGACTACCCTACCGATTAGTTATTGAATTGACCGTCACGCGCGCCATTGAGCATCGCTACCTCGCGGTGAAAGTTCAAGGCGACTTAATCGGTTCGGGACATTGCCGAATTTCGGGCAATGCCGAATCGACAAGGCTCGAATTCGATTGGCACGTCGCAACCTGCAAACCGTGGATGAACCGCTTTGCCTTTCTTTGCCGGCCGATATTCGAATGGAACCATGCACAAGTCATGAAGGCAGGCGAACGTGGACTAGTCTATTTAACGACACTTAAAAATTCTGCGATAACGTGAAATAATAACTCGCAATCCATTCCATTCACACACCGGAAATCCATCACAAAATGGCTCAATACATATATTCAATGAACCGGGTAGGCAAAATTGTCCCGCCCAAAAAATATATCCTAAAGGATATTTCGCTATCTTTCTTCCCCGGCGCCAAAATCGGCGTACTGGGCTTGAACGGCTCGGGCAAATCGACGTTATTACGCATCATGGCCGGAATCGACAAAGATATCGAAGGTGAAGCGATCCCGCAAAAAGGCATTCATATCGGTTACTTACCGCAAGAACCGCAACTCGATCCTAACAAAACCGTGCGCGGCAACGTCGAAGAAGCCGTAGCGGAAATCAAAGCGATACTGACCCGATTCGACGAAGTCAGCAACGCCTTCGCCGACCCCGACGCCGACTTCGACGCGCTACTCGCCGAACAAGCCGAACTCCAAGACAAAATCGAAGCGGCCGGTGCTTGGGAGTTGGACCGTAAGCTGGAAATCGCTGCCGATGCGCTACGCCTGCCGGATTGGGACGCCGATGTCACGAAACTATCGGGCGGTGAAAAACGCCGCGTCGCATTATGCCGACTCTTGCTATCCAACCCCGACATGCTGCTGCTCGACGAACCGACCAACCACTTGGATGCCGAATCGGTCGCATGGCTCGAACGCTTTCTGCACGATTACCCCGGCACCGTAGTCGCGGTCACGCATGACCGTTACTTCCTCGACAATGTCGCCGGTTGGATTCTGGAACTGGACCGCGGACAAGGCATCCCTTGGGAAGGAAATTATTCGAGCTGGCTCGAACAAAAAGAAAAACGCCTGGAATTAGAAGAACGCCAGGAAACGTCCCGAATGAAATCGATGAAGGCCGAATTGGAATGGGTACGTTCCAACCAGAAAGGCCGCCATGCGAAAAGCAAGGCTCGTTTGGCGCGCTTTGAAGAACTGTCTTCGCAAGAAGCGCAAAAACGTAACGAAACCCAGGAAATTTATATTCCACCTGGCCCACGCCTCGGCGATATCGTGATTCACGCCGATAACATCAACAAGGGCTTCGACGATAGATTACTGATCAACGATTTGAGCTTCAAACTACCACCGGGCGGCATCGTCGGTATCATCGGCCCGAACGGCGCAGGTAAGACGACGCTGTTTCGTATGATGGCCGGATTTGAACAACCCGACTCCGGCACCGTTACAATTGGGCAAACCGTACAACTGGCCTATGTCGATCAAATGCGTGACAACCTAGACCCGAGCAAAACGGTTTGGGAAGAAATTTCGGACGGCCTCGACATCATCACGGTCGGTAAATATGAAACGCCATCGCGCGCCTATGTCGGACGCTTCAACTTCAAAGGCGGCGACCAGCAAAAACGCATCGGCGATTTGTCCGGCGGCGAGCGCAACCGCGTGCATCTGGCCAAGCTATTGAAAAGCGGCGGCAACGTCTTGCTGCTCGACGAACCGACTAACGATCTCGACGTCGAAACCCTACGTGCACTTGAAGAAGCGCTCCTGGCCTTCCCCGGCTGCGCGGTGGTCATTTCGCATGATAGATGGTTCTTGGATCGGATCGCGACGCACATGCTGGCTTTCGAAGGCGACAGCCAAGTGGTCTGGTTTGAAGGCAATTACGCCGACTACGAAGCCGACCGCCATCGCCGTTTAGGCACCGATGCCGACAATCCGCACCGGATCAAATATAAAAAATTGACTTAATTGACCCGATGAAAATAATAGCGTAGGTCGGGTAAGCGCTAGCGTAACCCGACATTTTGTCCATCGATTGTCGGTTACGGCCCATACGCATCAAGCTAAAAACAGCTAACCCGCATTACGCTCTTTTTCTCGCGCAGGGGCGCAGAGAGTTCCGCTGTTTCCCAAGCTCCAGCTTGGGAAACAGCAATAATTGTATGGGAACCCAAACACCGTTGGTTAAAGTGTTTTCTCAGCGCCTCTGCGCGAGATAATTTTCACGTTCTAAGTTAATTTAGCGACATCCTTAGCTTGATGCGTATGGGTTACGGCCTCGCCTAACCCGACCTACCCGGCTGAAGCATTAAGGCCTTCGTTGAAATGATAAAATTAGCCGACAAGAACCACATCGAATTCCTTCATATACGCGGCAACCTCTTTGCGATAAATCTCTCGCACTGGCAAACTTAAATCCCCCGGCTTCAAGCCCCGCTCCTGCAACGACTCGACTTCGGTACGGATGTCGTGAATATCATAAATCTCCAACGCACCAAATACTGCCGCGGTATCCTTCATGCCGAAACGCTCCGGCTGCTGATTTTTCTTCAGTTGAAATACGCCGTCGTCCAGCAATAATAGACTAACCGACTGATCGAATGCCGCGATAGTCAGAACGCTATCCAACGTCTCCTGCACCGAAACCCCGCAAAAAGGTGGCTGACGCAAGACAAACAGAAATTTCTTATGCATGAGAACTACCCGAA
>SLIO01000168.1 GCA_007135635.1 Methylomicrobium sp.
AATTATCCAAGACAATTAACCATGGCGAATGGGCTAACGAAATTTAAGAATTTATACACCTGGCGAACTCTACTTTGGTACTTCTAAAAAGATAGGCTTATGACAAGCAAAACATAGACCCCCATTCTGTTAAAAATTTATCAAAGGTCCAAAAACCGGAATTTTCTTTGAATCGAATGTTTGAATAACCGTGTTTCTGCGAAAATCATGGTGAAGGCCGCCCCCCAAAATTTTCATTCATCGCAATATTGCTAATCAAATAATGGTATCTTCTTCAACTGTATTAATATCTTGTAATTTTCGGTAGTCGTATTTAAAGTCACGCATATTGCGGCCACTACAACTCCAGATGAGTAAAAGCTGCTTCCAATAAAGCCCACCGCTTTGGTATTGACCTATTAATGGCTGAATCCAAAATCTAGCCGAGGGTTTGTTGAAAACTTTAATTTCAATGAAACCCGGGCGTAAAATCGAACCGATATTCAAATATAACTTTATTGAAACCGTGGCCTCAATCGTGCCACCCATGTCTAACTGATGACAGCAGCAATCGTGACTAATCAATCAGTTCGGTCTAAGCTGCAGGCTGGACAATCTAGTCGAAGCCTTCGACAAATGGACAACAATTGCCGATGCATTAACGATAAAGAGGGGGCAAACCCATTGTGAGTTTTTCCTCAGTTCAGAACCAACCATCCGAATGTTGCAACATCGAGAAATTTATGAACAACAAATTAAACCACTGCAAAATCATCGTCCCCGTCGATTTTTCGGACTACTGCAGGAGAGCGTTTCCGGTCGCGCAGGAATTCGCTCGGCTCTTTGGCGGTAAAATTTCGCCTTTCCACGCTTACGATTTGTATTCGGACCTGGATGGTTTCCATTACCTAAGTGGAGACATGCGCCTGCATGGCGAGCCATTGTCAATCATAAAAGAGTTAAAAGCCACTTTGGCGGCTTTTACCGGCGACATCATCGACCAAGCTTATTTGGCGGATTGCCTAGTCGGAGAAAATAATGATGCCGCCGATGCCATCGTCAAGGTATCGGGCCAATTTGACCTGGTGGTTATGAGCAGCCATGGTAAAAAAGGATTTTCTCGAATGCTCTTAGGTTCGGTCGCCGAAAAAGTATTACGCTTGACCCATCGTCCGGTGATTATCGTCGAGGACGACGCCGACTTAAGCCCGATTAGAAAAATCCTTGTCACCACGGACTTTTCTCAAAGTTCCTACGCCGCCCTTCCTTATGCTCAGGAGGTCGCGCTCGCTACCGGCGCCGAAGTACATTTGTTTCACTCTATAGCGAACGAACATCTCGATGCAGAGGCAATCGAAAACATCCGGTCCGAATGTCTGGCGAAATTACATGACGCCGCCGAACGGTACATGCCGGCAATTGGCGAAAAAGTAAACTGTTTTGCCGTGCATGGCTCCGACTCAGCGCACAATGTAATTCGCGAGCATCTCGCTGAGCAACATTATGACTTACTAATCATGGCGACAGTGGGAAAAACCGGCCTAAGTCACCTGTTGGGCATGGGCAGCACGACTGCGACACTGGTAAGAGCGGTAAAAACTACCATCATGGCGGTTAAACCCAATGCCTGAGAATAAGCTCCGAATGTACCGGATGCGCTCAAGCGAAATCGAAATTTCTAATGATCCACTCTCACTCTCAATCCAGACATAATGGATCCAGCCAATATGATTCATAAACATATCGATTATTACATAAAGCATTTACATCATGACATTCCGGCCGGAATCGTCGTTTTTTTGGTGGCCTTGCCGCTCTGCTTAGGAGTCGCGCTGGCTTCAGGCGCTCCTTTGTTTTCAGGACTAATCGCCGGCATGGTCGGCGGTTTGGTGGTAGCCTGGCTAAGCGGTTCTCAGCTGGCTGTATCCGGACCTGCCGCCGGTCTGACGGTGATTGTCTTCAACGCTATCGAAACCCTCGGAAGCTTTTCGGGCTTTTTAACCGCAGTCGTATTAGCCGGCGTTATTCAATTGATTTTGGGATTTTTGAGAGCCGGCGTTATCGGCGCATATTTTCCGTCATCGGTAATCAAAGGCATGCTTGCCGCGATCGGTTTGATTCTGATTATGAAACAAATCCCCTATGCCATCGGCTACGATGCAAGCTTTCAAGGCAATGAAAGCTATATGCAGGAAACCGCGCTTTCGACAGTTGAGCAATTGGCTGAAGCGATGAGCTCGATTTCCCCTGGCGCTACGATCGTCAGCGTCGTTGCTTTGTTGATTTTAATCGGTTGGGAAAGCATATTCATCAAACGTATCGCCTTCCTAAGATTGATACCCGGTCCCTTGCTGGCCGTGATTTGGGGTGTCGTCTATAACGCCGTTGCCACGCATACGGCACCGGAATGGGCCATCAATAGTAAACATTTAGTCTCGCTGCCGGTCACGGAAAGCCCAAAAGACTTTATACAATTGTTTAGCTTTCCCGATTTCAGCTTTCTGGCCAATCCGCATGTTTATACTATCGCAGTCACGCTGGCTATCATCGCCAGTTTGGAAACGCTGTTAAGCTTAGAGGCTTCCGACAAAATGGACCCTTATAAACGCGTAGCGCCAACTAATCGCGAATTAAAAGCCCAAGGGATCGGCAACATGCTCAGCGGTTTGATCGGCGGCATGCCAATCACAGCGGTCATCGTACGCAGCGCGGCTAACATCAACGCCGGCGGCCAAACCAAAATATCCTCCTTCCTGCATGGTGCGGCGCTTCTGATCAGTGTGATGTTCTTCGCCAATTTTTTGAACGACATTCCGCTATCATGCCTAGCCGCGATATTGTTACAGACCGGCTATAAACTCGCGAAGCCGAAGCTGTTCATCGAGTTTTTCCACAGAGGCTGGAATCAATTGATACCGTTCGTAATCACGATCGTTGCAATTTTATTGACCGACTTATTAAAAGGCATCACCATTGGCATCGTTATCGGCTTGTATTATGTAATACGAGCGAACTATCATGCCTCGATTTCGATGACTCGATCCGAAGACCGCTATGTCTTGACGATGCACAAGGATGTGAGTTTTTTGAACCGCGCCTTGCTAAGAAAGTTTTTCAATCAAATCGAAGAAAATTGCACTATCTTAATTGACGGTTCAAAAGCCCAATTCATCGATTTCGATATCTTGGAAACGATTCACGACTTCATGTTGAGTGCCCAAGACAACAACATTACAGTCGAAACGATCGATCTCGAAGGTAAGGAAAAAATTAAAAACTCACCTGATACAAGGGTGGCGACATAATCTAATCCGCCTGGAAGCGTCCCTCCGAGGCGCTTCCCTTTCGCATTCCTACCTAGCCGACAATCTCGAAACCCGCTTCATCCATTCACTCACTCGCCGTTCGTTCCCAATAAGAACCCTCTTCTCGTACTCAGAAATACTCTATATACTCTTAGCAGATAGAAGTTTGGCCTACCCGCTGCACCTTCTCAAGCTAAGCCGAAAGGTGAAGGATAGATATAATGCATCTTCTTTTTGTCAGTTAGGAGTTAGTTTCCTTTGCTACTGTCATAAAATACCGCAAGCAATATCATTTCAGTTATTTTATATTTCAATTACATAGGAAAAAAATATGCGCCAAAAAGACCAGCCGAGAAATCGAGAGCACTGGCATTCCCTGCCCGCCGATCAGGTATTCGAAAAACTGCAAACCGATAATAACGGTTTATCCGGCCGGCAGGCTGATAAGCGCATCGAAGAATACGGCCCCAATCGCTTACCGCGGCCCAAAACCCGCGGCCCACTTCTACGTTTTTTGTCCCAATTTCACAACTTATTGATCTACGTCTTGATCGGTGCCGCAGTCGTCACAGCACTGCTGGATCATTGGATCGACACTTACGTAATCATAGCCGTCGTGTTTGTTAATTCGATTATCGGTTTCGTTCAGGAAGGCAAAGCCGAAAAATCGCTCGAAGCCATTCGGCATATGTTGGCGCCACGCGCGACGGTATTGCGCGACGGTCATCGGATTGGGATTCCGGCAGAAGAATTGGTTCCTGGCGATATCGTGATTCTCGAACCTGGCGATAAAGTTCCCGCCGACCTACGTTTGATTTCGGCGAAAGGCCTGCAAATTCAAGAAGCGGTTCTGACCGGCGAATCGGTCGCGGTCGAAAAGACGATTAAACCGGTTGAAGTAAACGCCGATTTGGGCGACCACTTTTCAATGGCTTATTCGGGAACCATGGTTACGGCCGGACACGGCAAAGCCATCGTCGTAGAGACAGGCGCCGATACCGAAATCGGCCGCATCAGCGGCATGATTTCCAGTATCGAGGAACTGACTACTCCGCTGCTTAAACAAATCTCGGTTTTTTCCCGCTGGCTGACTTTGGCGATCATCCTAATCGCCGCGAGCGTTTTCGCTTTCGGTTTTTATATACAGGGAACCGACCCCTCTGAAATGTTCATGACCGTGGTCGGCCTTGCTGTAGCAGCCATTCCTGAGGGTTTACCGGCAATCCTGACGGTAACATTGGCCATCGGCGTCCAGCGCATGGCTTCCCGCAATGCCATTATCCGCCGACTGCCGGCAGTCGAAACGCTCGGCGCCGTATCGATCATTTGTTCGGACAAAACCGGCACGCTGACGCGAAACGAAATGACCGTCAAATCGATCGTGACGGCTTCCAAACTCTATGAAATCAGCGGCGTCGGCTATGAGCCTTCCGGCGATTTTTTCTCGGGCGGCGAACATGTCGCGATAGACAAGCGCCCTATTCTGCAGCAAGTCGTTAAATTCGGCGCCCTATGTAACGACTCGTCCTTGCGCCAAAAGGACGACCAATGGATTACCGACGGCGACCCGATGGAAGGCGCCTTATTGACCGTTGCGATGAAAGGCGGTTTCGACCCTGCCGACCTGAACCGCAACAATTCTCGAGACGATGTGATTCCATTCGATGCCCAACACCGCTTCATGGCCACCTTGAATCACGACCACGAAAAACATCAGTATATAATCGTCAAGGGTGCACCGGAACGCTTAATCGAGCTATGCACCTTACAGAGACAAAAAGACGGCGATACAGCAATCAACCCTGCTTATTGGAACGGCTGGATCGATGAAGTCGCCTCACTAGGACAACGCGTTTTGGCCATCGCGTTTAAACCGGTCGAAGAAGGTAAAACCGAGCTTAATTTTTCGGACCTGGATGACGGATTGATACTGCTGGGTCTTATCGGCTTAATCGACCCGCCGCGCGAGGAAGCGATACAAGCCGTCAAGGAATGCCGCGCGGCCGGTATCCGCGTTAAAATGATCACCGGCGATCACGCAGCGACGGCCCGCGCGATTGCCTCGCAATTACACCTTGAAAATCACGATGAAGTCATGACCGGCCAAGACCTGTCTTCGATCGACGACGATGAATTGATCGAAGTCGCCGCGCGTGTCGACATCTTCGCCCGAACTTCGCCGGAACACAAATTGCGCCTAGTTACCGCAATGCAGGCGGGCGGCAGCGTCATTGCCATGACCGGAGACGGGGTTAACGACGCCCCAGCCTTGAAACGCGCCGATGTCGGTATCGCAATGGGCCGAACCGGAACCGAAGCCGCCAAGGAAGCTTCAGAAATGGTGCTGGCGGACGACAATTTCGCATCGATCGCTCGTGCGGTACGCGAAGGCAGAACCGTCTACGATAATTTAAAAAAGTCCATTATCTTTTTACTGCCGGTCAACGGCGGCGAATCGATGAGCATTATCGCCGCGGTATTAACCGGCTTGACTTTGCCGATTACACCGCTGCAAATCCTTTGGGTCAACATGGTCAGCTCGGTCGCCTTGGCAATGGCGCTGGCATTCGAACCGTCCGAGCCTAGCGTCATGCAACGCCCGCCGAGACCCAAAGGCGAAGCGATGTTGTCCGGCTTTTTAATATGGCGCATCACCTTCGTATCACTGCTGTTTTTTTCCGGCATCTACGGTATTTTTCTTTGGAGCCAACTGCACGGCTCGACGCTGGAAGAAGCCCGGACTTATGCGGTCAACACGCTGGTCATGCTGGAAATCTTTTATTTACTGAATGTGCGTTACTTAAGCGGTTCTTCGCTATCCTTCAAACAATTATTCGGTTCCAAGGCTATTCTGATCGCGATTGCAGTCGTCATTACATTACAAGCCATTTTTACTTATGCGCCGTTCATGGAAGACTTTTTCGACACGCGTCCGGTCGATTTCATCCATGGCATGGAAATCTTCGGAATCGGTCTGGCCTTATTTATGATCCTGGAATTGGAAAAATTGATAAGACGCTCATTCTCCAATCGTCGAGCTAAAGACCTTAAAACCCAACCGAAAGCCAAGAGCTAATATTACGACTTGACAGTTTGGCGGCGTCTGATTGCCAAGGATGGCGTGTATTAGGGCAATGCAAAAGATTGGTGGAAAGATTGGTGTCAGGCCTTACAATTGACATTTACACTCCCTTTTCCGCCCGCTTTACTGCACGGTTTACTGTGAAAGTTCGTAGATATAGACCCTTTATCTAATTTTTCGATATACGGCGCTCGACAGAGCAAATGCCGGTTCCGGAGAGGGTGCGGTTGCTCGACCGACAGGCGTCGGCGGCAG
>SLIO01000455.1 GCA_007135635.1 Methylomicrobium sp.
AATCTTTTGAAATACCTCATGAACTTCATTTGCTTCATGTTTAAAAGGGCGAATTTAGGCTCAGAGCTTTTTTTTAATCTTCGATTTATTATATAACTTTGGATTCAAATCATCGTACGCGAAATTTTGTGCATGGAAATTGCTTGAAGTTATTATAGGAGTTGCACGGCGATATGCGACTAGCCGATATAACCGATATAACCGATAGTATGAACCTAACATGAGAGGTTGAGAGCACCAATATATCTTTCGTCCTAAGCTCCATCAAAGGATGATAGAAATATTGAGACCTCGCCAGACCGCCCCTGCCTCGTCCATGCTCGGCACGCACGAGGTCTAAGGGATATCTTAAATTGCTCCGTTTGGAGTGAACGATTACACTGCTAAATGACGCTTTCGTTTGGCTTGATTAACAGCATTATGCACCAATATAGCGCAATAGCACCAAATTAAAGCACTACAAACTTTGCATTCGGTTTATTTCGTCCAACGTATTTCGCCGTTACCTGCTATCGACTCCGCTGTATTGCGGAAATCGGCTCAATTGAATCGGCTTTAATAGGATCAACACTATGACAATTCGCGTGGCCATCAGTCACAAAACCGCCTACCTCTTCGACCGCGCCGTCTCGTTGTCGCCCCATGTGTTTCGCCTGAGACCGGCGGTGCATTCGAGAACGCCCATCAAGGGTTATTCCTTGCGTATCGAGCCCGAAGATCATTTCATCAATTGGCAGCAGGACCCGTTCGGCAATATTCTGGCCAGGGTCGTGTTTCCGAAAAAAACGCGGTCGCTCAAAGTGGAAGTGGAAGTGATCGCCGATATGACGGTAATTAACCCATTCGATTTTTTTGTCGAGGAATACGCGCAAAAATACCCGTTCAAATACGATAAGCAATTGGCCAGGGAACTGACGCCATTTTTGGAAGTAACCGAAGACGGTCCATTATTGAAGCAATGGCTGGCCGAATTCGATTTGACGCCGCGTAGCATCAATGATTTTTTGGTCGATTTAAATCGCAAGGTATTCAAGGATGTAAGCTATAACATCCGAATGGAGCCGGGCATTCAAACACCCGAGGAAACGCTTGATAAGCGCAATGGTTCGTGCCGCGATTCGGGCTGGTTATTGGTCCAGATTCTCCGGCATTTAGGCTTAGCGGCACGTTTCGTCTCCGGCTATTTAGTACAATTGACCGCCGACATGAAATCGCTCGACGGTCCATCAGGACCCGAGCACGATTTTACCGATCTGCATGCCTGGGCTGAGGTTTACATTCCGGGAGCCGGATGGATCGGTCTCGACCCGACCTCCGGCTTATTGGCTGGAGAAGGCCATATTCCTTTGGCCTGCACCCCCGACCCGGTCAGCGCGGCTCCGGTCACAGGCGCGACCGGTAAATGCGAGGTCGAGTTCGAATTCAGCAACACGGTCACCCGCCTGCATGAGGACCCACGCGTCACCAAGCCATACTCCGATGAGCAATGGTATTTTATCGATGCGCTCGGCCAACAGGTCGATGCGCAATTGCTGCAAGACGACGTGCGCTTAACGATGGGTGGTGAACCGACCTTCGTGTCGATCGACGACATGGAAGGCGCAGAATGGAATACGCGTGCGGACGGCCCACATAAACGCGAGCGCGCCCAAGCATTGACCAAGCGCTTGCGCGACGTGTTCGCGCCGGGTGCGATGTTGCATTACGGCCAAGGCAAATGGTATCCGGGCGAGCCTTTGCCGCGTTGGCAATACGGCATCTTTTGGCGCAAAGACGGCACGCCGATTTGGCGCAATCCTGAGTTACTGGCCGATATCAAAATCGATTACGGGCATGGACCTGAGCAGGCTAGGCAATTCATCGAACACCTGTCCGGCCGTTTAGGCTTAACAAACAAATACATTTCCGCCGCCTACGAAGATGTCTTTTATCACCTTTGGCAGGAACAAATGCTGCCGGTTAATATCGACCCGCTGCAGTATCGCTTAAAAGATCCTACCGAACGCAAAACGCTGGCTAAATTATTGGATACCGGCCTGAATCAACCGGCCGGTTTCGCGCTCCCGGTTAAATGGAGTTGGAGCAAACAATCCTGGCAAAGCGGTCCATGGCCATTCAAACGCGGTCAGTTGTTTTTGATTCCGGGTAATTCGCCGATGGGTCTGCGCATGCCTCTCGATAGCTTGCCATGGATCGCGCCGGAAAAACGCGAAATTACCCACGAGCGCAGTTTGTTCGAAGCGTTGCCGGAATTGGGCGATTATTACGGCGAAGTCGCACAGCGCTATAGCCATTTTCAAGAGATCGGCACTATCCATCCCGAAATCCAAGAACAAAGCCCGCCTGCCGACGACAAAGGCATCGATCTCATCGAAGTACCTCATACCGCAATATGCGTCGAGGCTCGTGAAGGTCGGGTCCATATATTTCTGCCGCCTTTAACAATGCTCGAGCATTACCTGGAATTAATCGCGGCTATCGAATCGACCGCTAAGCAACTGTCGATACCGGTCGTCTTGGAGGGCTATGAGCCCCCGCGCGATTACCGCATCGAACGTCTGATGGTCACACCCGACCCCGGCGTCATCGAAGTCAATATCCATCCGTCGCGTAGTTGGCAACAACTGGTCGACAATACGCATATTCTGTACGAGCAGGCGCGCCAAGTCCGCTTAGGCACTGAAAAATTCATGCTGGATGGACGCCATACCGGCACTGGAGGCGGCAATCACATCACGATTGGCGGCGAAACGCCGACCGATAGCCCGTTGCTACGCCGCCCCGACGTATTGCGTAGCTTGATCACTTATTGGCAACATCACCCGGGACTGTCGTATCTATTCTCCGGCATGTTCATCGGGCCGACCAGCCAAGCGCCGCGTGTCGACGAAGGCCGCGATGAAAAACTCTATGAACTGGAAATCGCGTTTCAACAGATTCCCAACGGCGAAGCGCCTCCCCCCTGGTTGATCGACCGTTTGCTCCGGCATTTGTTGACCGATATTACCGGCAACACACATCGTAGCGAGTTTTGCATTGATAAACTGTATTCGCCGGACAGCGCTTCGGGTCGTCTCGGCATTTTGGAACTGCGCGCTTTCGAAATGCCACCGCATGAACGCATGGCGTTGGTTCAGGCTTTATTGCTTCGTTCGCTCGTCGCTTGGTTTTGGCGCGAGCCTTACCGACATCCTCTGGTGCGCTGGGGTACCGAACTGCACGACCGGTTCTTGCTACCACATTATGTCAGAGAGGACATGCGACATGTCGCCGAAGATTTACAACGCGCCGGCTATCCGTTTCAATTGGACTGGCTGGACCCATTCTTCGAATTCCGCTTTCCGCATTACGGTAATACGGTTGTCGAAGGCATCGATTTGGAACTACGTTTCGCGATTGAACCTTGGCATGTTCTAGGCGAGGAAGTCAGCAATACCGGCACGGCACGTTTTGTCGATTCGTCAGTCGAACGACTGCAAGTCAAAGTAACCGGATTGACCGATTCGCGCTATGTGTTAGCTTGCAATGGTCGGCATGTGCCGCTCAGAAATACCGGCAGAAAGGACGAATTCGTTGCCGGAGTCCGCTACCGCGCCTGGCAACCACCCTCGGCGCTGCATCCGACTATCAGTCCGCATACACCTTTGGTTTTCGATATCATCGACACCTGGAACGGGCGTGCGATCGGGGGTTGCACTTATTATGTCGCCCACCCAGGCGGCCGCAGTTACGAGACTTTTCCGGTCAATGCTTATGAGGCCGAATCGAGAAGAATTACCCGTTTTTGGAATTACGGTCATACGCCGGGCGAGATCGAAAGGCCGCCGGTCGTCCTGCCGTCCGATAGCGGGGTCAGTTTCATTCCGCATACGGACCCGCCAAGGCCGATGGCGCCACCGCCCGAAGAGCCTAATAAAGAGTATCCATATACCCTTGATTTAAGGCGACGATATTAGAGGGAGCGTGATATTACCTGTGTTTTTCCCGCATCAATACTCCTAAGGTTATCGAAGAATCGATGTGTTCAAGAACAAAGCAATATTTACCATGAAGCTCATGAAGTCTATCAATAAATTACCTAAACATTGCTTCTCACCTTTCGGGTGAATGAATATCCTATGCAAAAACATGGCAGACTATTGAATTAACCTCATGATCTTTATGGTGAAATACTTTTTCTGGGACATTCTAACGGAGCCTTTGTGACCCCACTCGATCGAATAATCTCATGAATAGCGTTCTCGCAAAAGAAATCGGTGCTCAGCACTACGCCACGCAACTGACCGGCTACGATGAAATGTATGCCAATAAAGGCAAAGCGTTGCCTTATTGGGAACATTTCATGAAATCGATCGAGCAAATCGGCCGTGACGAATTGGAGCACCGCCGCCGCGAAGCCCAGCGTTTACTGCGTGAAAATGGCGTAACCTATAACGTCTATACCGACGCGCAAAGCCTGAGCCGGCCATGGAAACTGGACCCGATCCCGTTATTGATCAGCAGCGAAGAATGGGCCGTAATCGAGGCTGGCTTGATACAACGCGCCGAATTGTTCAACCTAATCTTGAAAGACATTTACGGTGAGCAAAGCCTACTGAAAAAAGGTTTGCTGCCGGTCGAATTAGTTTACGGTCATGAAGGTTTCCTAAGACCATGCGTCGGAACTTTGCCGGATGCCGATCGGCAATTATTTTTGTATTCGGCCAACCTAGCCCGCGGACCGGATGGGCGTATGTGGGTACTGGACGACCGTACTCAAGCGCCTTCGGGAGCCGGCTACGCGTTAGAAAACCGGTCGGTGATGACGCGCGTATTACCCGATTTGTTCGGCGAATCGCAGGTTCATCGTCTCGCCGGCTTTTTCCGCGCGCTCCGAACCGGATTGGCAAACCGTTCGCCGACTTCCAGAGCCGATTCCAGAATCGTCGTGTTGACTCCCGGTCCTTTCAACGAAACCTACTTCGAGCATGCTTATTTATCGTCGCAACTCGGTTATACCTTGGCGCAAGGCGACGATCTGACCGTCAGGGACGGACGTGTTTGGCTAAAATCGGTGCAAGGTCTGCAACAAGTCGACGTCATTTTACGGCGCGTCGACGATTCATTTTGCGATCCCTTGGAATTAAAGTCCATTTCCCGCTTAGGCGTCGCAGGGCTTTTGGAAGCCGTCAGGCGCGGCAATGTCGCGATTGCTAATCCATTGGGTAGTAGCGTCCTGGAAAACAATGCTTTACTGGCTTTTTTACCCAGACTGTCGCGCCATTTGTTAGGCCAAGAATTATTATTGCCGTCGGTGGCCACTTGGTGGTGCGGACAACGCCGGGAATGTAGTTTTGTACTGGAAAATCTCGGTCGCTTGGTGATTAAACAAATCGACCGAACATCCGGAATTCACGCAGTATTCGGCGCTAACTTGAGCTCGCAGGAAAAAAGTCGATTACGCGCCGCGATTCTGGCTAAACCTTATTTGTATGTCGGGCAGGAACAAGTCGGTTTTTCGACCGTACCGGCTTTCGTAGACGGGCAAATCGCACCACGCAATGCGATTCTGCGTAATTTCGTCGTCGCCGGTGAGGATGGTTATCAAGCGATGCCGGGGGGCTTGACGCGGGTTTCGCCCCTCAAAGATAATTTGGTCGTCTCGAACCAAGCCGGTGGCATCAGTAAAGATACTTGGGTGCTTGCGGATGAGCCGGATCAACAAGTCAGCATTTGGCTTCAGCCTCGCCGAGATCATATTTTCGAAGCGATCAACGAACCCTTGCCAAGTCGGGCCGCAGATAATCTGTATTGGGTCGGCCGTAATCTGGAACGCATCGAATCTGCAGCGAGGCTACTCCGAACCGTGCTACAAAAATGGCGTGAAGCTCAGGACTATACCGAATTCAGCGATGCCGATTGCCTCAAGACTTTATTGCGCGCATTAACCCATGTCACGGTAACCTACCCGGGTTTTGTAAAAGGCGATCCGTCATTACTGACTAATCCTTTGCCCGAACTGACGGCATTGATCAAAGATGCCGAGCGCCACGGCACGATTCCTTCAAGCATTCATGCCTTTACGCAATCTGCTTTTAGCATCCGCGATCTATGGTCACAGGATACTTGGCGCAGCATCGACGATATCAGGCGTTGCTGGCGCGCAGGAACCTTCAATGAGCCTCTGGAAATCGGTGCTCTACAAAGTAAATTAGACGATTTGATTTCAGCGATCGTCGCATTTACCGGCTTGACCAGCGAAAGTATGACCCGCGAAGCCGGTTGGTTGATGCTGGACGGCGGACGCCGTCTGGAGCGCTGTTTGTCATTGATTGCATTGCTGCGCGCCACCGTTGTAATCAAACAAGAGGAAAGCACCCAATATCAATTATTAGAAGCGGTATTGATGACGACCGATAGCTTGAGCATTTATCAACGACGATACCGGTCGTTCGGCCCTCGAGTTGACCCGCGTCGGCGTCACCGGCGAGGCCCGCGTCGACATCTTCGACTGGATGGGACTGCGCTACAACTTCCTGGTCCTCAACGACCCCCAGCTGCTCGATGAGGTTCAGGTCCAGAACAGCCTGCTGTTGACCTTCAACTACACGCTGATCGACACCGACGA
>SLIO01000315.1 GCA_007135635.1 Methylomicrobium sp.
GCTATTTGCCAATATCCTGCTTGAGAAGCTGATTATTGAAGCACTGGCTTTGCTGTGCAAAACGAAAGAAAAGTCTATTTCACCTTTTGTCGGCGGTGTACGCAATAGCAATAGTTGGGCCTAATTTAACTGACTTGGTAAGTCTCGGGAAGCTGGAGCTTTCGTTTTCTGCGTTCCCTCGCTCCATTGACTGTGAAAGTATTATGAAATTTGGCGGTATTACCAATTTTTACATGAAATAACCAATATCTTAGAGCGAATTTTCTGCTGTTTTTAGTGATCGTGATAATACTTTTACAGCCTCTAGGGCTTTGGGAAGAGCAAAGTGATGGAGAGCTTTGTCATCGCCAAATCGTAGCAAAATCAATGTTGAAACGGCAGTCGTGAATTGCGAATTCAACTTTTTCAGTTGAATAACCCCCTTGTTTTATAAACCCTTGTGTATCGTTTCGATAGACTTTAGCTAGACGGTTCTCCGGATAAACAAGGATGTAGTTGCGTAGACCTTCACGCTGGTAGAGATCAAGCTTCATGATCTCGTCTCGTTTCGCGCTGGTTGGCGACACAACTTCAATAATAAGATCCGGCGTTACCAAAACTTTTTCGTCGATAGTCTGACAAATCACCATGACATCGGGTCTGACTATCGTATCGCCGGCTATTTGCCAATCGGTTTCCATCAAGATGGCGCATTGGTCGGAACAATGGATTTTCCGGTTTTTTAAGGCATCCTTGATCGATGTCGCTATGTTGAATGCAATCATTTGGTGGGTAACTGAGGGCGATGGCGTCATCGCATAAGGCATGCCTTCGATTAATTCCCAATTGCCTTCCCATTGTTGATAGTCGTCAATCGTGTAATGTTCTTGATAGGCTAAAGCCATTTTATACTCCTAAAACAAGCAGTGTTCTCTGTTACCCAAGCTTCAGCTCTCATCGTTATACATAAGTCAACCCCCCCTTTTTCAATCTTAGCCAATGAGGCTTCGATACCGTTTATTGCCACTTAACACTCTCGGCTTTCCCTCACCTAACGCTCACTGCCATTAAGTTAAGCCATCACAGAATTAAGTAATGCTTGTATCCAGGATCTACTTTGCCTCCAAAGCTTGCCATCCATGGCACTGGATTCCGCCAGTCCATGGCGGAATGACGGGCTTCCCTTAACTTAATGGCAGTGTCACCTAACGCTAGGTGAGGGAAAGGCGCTAACGCTCAAACACTAATAGCCTTCCCGGACGACAAAACAATTTAGCGCTCGGTCGCTGCTTTTTGCACAATAGGTATATTTATACTTGTGTATAACGATGAGAGCTAGAGCTTGGGAGCGAGCGGAAAATTCTCAGTTTTTAAGCTTTACCAAGAGTGCCTATCGCAACTAACTGTTATAGCATCCGAAATACGGCGACAGTCAGGCCGGCGACCGATAGAAAAATACCCATCGCCCACATGGTTAGTTGCCGCATGTCGCGGTGAAGTTGTAGTATTTCTTGATGAACTTGTTCGAAGCGCTTGTTGGTGTCTTGCTGCATTAGTTCGAGGCGCTTATCGATTTGCTCGAAACGCTTATCGACTTGCTCGAAACGTTTATCGATTTGCTCGAAACGCTTATTGGTTTCTTGCTGCATTAGATCGAAGCGCTTATCCATCTGCTGCATGATCATGTGCATGGTTTCGCGTTGCGCTTTGAGTTCTTCGCCCTGGTTTTTCAGCGCTTCTTCGACCCGCACCATGCGCTCGCGCAGTTCGATTTCATAAACTACCGGCGGCTTACCGAGAGATTGCTCAACCAACCATTCGGCTAAGTGCTTTTTTATGTATTCTATGTCTTCTGTGGCTAACATGATTCGATAACTTCGATTAGTAAATTTTTCGTACAGGAATTATATATCCGTTACACATTTAATTTCGCTTTTTTCGCTGTTTCCCAAGCTCCATCAGCTTGGGAAACAGTTTATACCTTTCGCACTTCAAATTTCGGCAGTGCCGAATTTTGATCTATGACGGGTTTAACTTTAGGTGCAAAGCGAAAAAAAGGAATGAGGTGTGATATTAATTTCCATTGCATTTAGGACTAATTTGCCTCGAAGCTTGCCATCCTTGGCAGTGGATTCCGCCACAAATCCGTTTGGAACGGATTTGCATTACCCGAAGGGCTTCGGGCAGGATAGCCAGGAGTGAGTCCCGGGCGGAATGACACGTTCTTTCTAGAGGTTATATCTTTAGCCATACATCGACTCCGCTGAATTATTTCCCAACTTTGCCCTTCAGCGCATGACTAGCCAAGTTTTTACCTAAATCCCAAATCGTGCCCGGAACTTGATGGGTTGCGGCGATGGTTTGGTCGAAGGAGGTGATAATGTGATCGCGGTCTTTTTGCGTTAAGGTTAGCGGTGGCAGCAATTTGACGACATTCATGCCGTGTCCGGCGACTTGCGTCAGAATTCGGTGATCCTTAAATAGCGGTATCGTGATCATTTGGCAGAACAGCCCTTTGTTGGCCGCTTCCAGCATTGCCCAGGCCGCTTTCAGCGTCAGGCTTTTCGGTGCGTGGAATTCTATTGCGATCATCGAGCCTTTGCCGCGCGCTTCTTTCAAGAATTCGTATTTTGTCGAGAGTGCATTCAGGCTGGCGATGATGTCATTGCCGACTGTCGCGCTTTGTTCAATCAATTTTTCCGATTTGATGACTTCGAGCCCTGCCAGTCCTGCGGCCATCGCCATGTTGTTTTTGGAAAAAGTCGACCCATGCACGACCGCGCGGTCCATGCGATTGAACACCGTGTCCATGATGTGCTGCGTCATCGCGACCGCGCCGACCGGAATGAAACCGCCTGATAGGGCTTTTGACATCAGAATCATATCGGGCTTGGCGCCGTAATGTTCGATTGCCCAGAATTTGCCGGTGCGACCGATACCGGTTTGAATTTCGTCGGCGACGAATAGCGTGCCGTATTTTTTACAGAGGCGTTCGACTTCGACTAGGTAGTTATCGTCGGGCAGGTTGACGCCTTTGCCTTGTATCGGTTCGACGATGAAGGCGGCGACGTCTTTATTGCTGAGGGCCTTTTCCAGAGCTTCCAAATCATTGAACGGCACCGCGATGCAATCGGGCAGTAAGGGTCCGAAGCCTTCGCGGAAAATCTTTTCGCCATTCAGCGATAGCGCGCCCATTGTCAAGCCGTGATAGCCGTGTTCGCAATAAACGATTTTCCCGCGTTTGGTGGTGTAGCGCGCGAATTTGATCGCCGCTTCGACTGCTTCGGTGCCCGAGTTGCAAAAAAACATTTTTTCGAGATTGTCGGGTGTCGTCGTCAGGATTTCCTTGGCCAGCAAACCGCTCAATATCGAGACGTCGATTTGCACCAGGTTCGGCAATTCGAGCGTCAAAGTTTCTTGTAATGCGCTGATTACGGTCGGATGGTTGCGACCAATCGCGAATACGCCGAAGCCGCTCAATAGGTCGAGATATTCGTTGCCTTGTTCGTCGTAGAGATATTGGCCGACCGCACGTTTGTAATTGCGGTCGTATCCGATTGTTTTTAAAACGCGAACCATTTGATTATTCAAATGTTTTTCGTGCAACTCAAATTTATCTTCGCTGTGTTGCGCGAGTAGCTCGGCTATGCTGAAAGACATAAAAAGACCTCTAGTTTATATTTTGTGCCGGCTGAATGCAGGCAGCACGACTAACGTGCAAACGATGGTGAAGGAAATGCCGATCGCCAGTAACAAGCCCATGCTGGATGTGCCTGGATGAGGCGTGAAGGCGAGACTGGAAAAACTGCATAAGGTTGTTAAAGAACTAAATAAGACGCCTCTGGCAGTGCTGCTTTGCAGCAGGTCGACTCCGTTCGACCAGTGGCTGTGCAGTCGGTGTACGACATGAATGCTGCTATCGACGCCCATTCCCATTAGTAGCGGCAGGGCGATGATATTGGCGAAATTAAACGGGTTGTTGAGCAAGACATTGACTGCACCGGTCAATAAGGTTGCAAGCAATAGCGACCCGATCATCAATAGTGTATCGCGGATGTTTTTTGTAATGATTAGCATGAGCACAACGATCGCCATGAATGCGCAAGCGAAGGCTTCGACAAATGACTGTATGATCGCGTCGCCGGAGGCTTTATCGATAATCGGTAAGCCGGAGACGCTAGTATCGATGCTTTGTACGTCATTGACGAAGGCTTCTCTGTGACTGACGATGTTCAGGTTTTTCTCCGGCGTGATCATGATTTTATACAGACCGGTTTTGCTCTGCCAATGGTCGGTTATGTAAGGCGGCAGGTCTCCTAATTCGTAAGCCTGGGCGGTTAAGCTGATGCGCAAGCGCTGCATTGTATAAGGTAGCAAGCCCAATATGTATTGTTCTAATTGGCTGTATTCTGTTTCCGGTTCGGCCTGTCGGTCGGCAAAAACGATATAGCTGTTGATTCGTGCAAGTAGAGTTTCCAGTACCGGAATCGGGACAGAGGTCGTTGCTTCATCGATGGCTTTTTGTAGCGTATCGGTGAACCGAATCGCAGCATCGCGCTGATCGTTGGGAAGCAACGGTTTACCGAATTGTTTGAGTTGGGCGCCGAGAATCATGTCCAGTTCTTCGATTCGATCGAGTTTGTCCTCTTGATCGCTGGCGACAAAGCTCGATAGGGTGAGAGCTTCATGAATCGTCGGCAAGGCTCGCAACGCTTCGGCGCGTCGGTCGGCTTCCGTTAGGCTGTCTGCAAGGCCGGTTAGCGAATAAGGTGATTCATTGCGTGACGATAAGAGTTCTTTGAATGTCGAGGCAGATTCGCGACTGGGGTCGCGTAAGTTGAATGTGCTGGAATCGAACTCCAATTGAGTCAGTATCGCGGCCGAGGCAATGGCAAGCAGTATGCTGGTGATTCTGATTGCTTTGGCATGGCGAAACGGAAAGTGCGCGATGGCCGATGATAGTTGCGAGGATCTAAACGGGGTGGTTTTGCCCAGCGGCATGACTTTCAATAAGGCGGGTACGATCGATAATGAAAGCCCTAGGCCGATGAACATCCCGGCACTGGAAATAATGCCTAATTCGGATACGCCGGAGTAGTCGGTCGGAATGAATCCGAGAAAGCCGATGGCGGTGGTCAACGCGCATAAAAACAACGAGAAACCGATGCTGTTGATGCTTTCGGTAATCGCGCCTTCATTGTTCATGCCGGCTGCACGGCATTCTCGGTAGCGGAGGCACAAATGCGTGGCGTAGTCGACGCCGAGTCCGATATATAGCACGGCAAAGGCGACCGAGATGATGTTTAAGTGTCCGACTGCAAGCGTTGCGAAACCGGCGGTCAGAATTAGGCCCATGATCAGTGCGATCAATGTTGTCAAGAGTAGTTTGACGGAGCGGAAGCTCAACCATAGCGAGGTGCAAACAAGCAGCAGCGATAAGATGCCGGAAATGATCGCGCCCTCACTGACCGTTTCGAGTTCTTCGTGTTGTAACGCAGTTTCGCCGGTAATTCTAATGCGAACTGCAGGATTTTCCTGCATGATCGATTGACTCACGGATCGCGCGGCCGAAAGTGCAAAATCGGCGGGCATGATGTCGGTAAAAATCAGTTTAGGTTTCGCAATGACGATCGATCTTTTGGACTCGGTGTTGAGTCGGTGGTCGGCCAGTAGGTTTTGCCAGGATAAATAACGAGGGTTCTGATTGAGTCGACGGTCGATTGTTTCGTCTATCGCGGTCAGCAGCGGCGTAAGATTCATCGGTAACGACTTATCTTTTTCCTCGAGTGCTTGGCGAATGATTTCGAATAAGCCTTCTAGGTTGTAGTGTTGCGCAAGATAGCCGATGAACGGTTGGGCATCGGTGAGTTTTTTCGACAGGTCGTCTAATTCGTCAAGGCTGAGAAATAATAAAGCGTGTTGCTTAAAAAATGCATTATCGGTAGGTATTATTGCCGACTCGAAGTGTTCCTTGTCTCTGCTTAGACGTTGCGCGAGTTCGGCTGCGGCCTGCGAGATTTGTTCCGGAGTTTCGCCGTCGATCACCAGCATGATAGCGGCGGCATCTTCGGGAAAGGCTTCGTTTAGACGAAAGCGATTGATCTGAAAAGGTAAATCCGGCGACAACATTTGCGTCGTATCGGTATTGAAGCCGAGGTTGTTGATCGTGTAATGCAGACTAAAGCCGCACAGAGTCGTGGTCAGAATCAACAAAGTCCACGGAAAACGAAAGACTTGGCGGTCCCACCATAGTAATAATCTGTGAATAAAGGTGTCGTGATGCTGAGTCATGCCGGCGTTGCGCGGATTTTTAGTTAACGATTGATGGCAGCCAAATCGATGCGGCCCGTTTCAATGTTTTTTGTGATGCATGAAAGTGCCGGCCTAATTGTATCAGGCTTGGTAATTCTAAGGGATGTTTGATTAGATGGTTAAGTAGTTTGGCGATATTGACTTCGCCGTCTTGGTTCAATGCGTGCGCGACGGCTTTCGGTAGGTTCATGTCGGCGGGGTCTGCGATCGATCGAATGGCTAGGAAGTCGATTCGGTGAGCCTTAGCGACTTTGGCGATGGCAACGCTTTCCATGTCCAGGGCAGCGGCACCGGTTTTTCTA
>SLIO01000282.1 GCA_007135635.1 Methylomicrobium sp.
ATGGCAATGCTATTTTGTTCGGTAGCAAGGCGCGAAAACAGGCGCATAGCAAGCTATGTAACTGTTTTCGCGAGCTTCCGCTCCTGCTCACACTCCTTACCTACACCCATGTAGGTAACGCATCTACCTGACAAAAGAGCGCGTCAGCTTACCAGAAAATGTGACCGCGCGAAGTATATTGGGATGGTCAGCCAGCGAATCGGCAAGACGATCCCTTATCGGCTCAACGACCTTTCTTTGCCGCAATCCGCATTCTCAATGCATTCAATTTGATAAAGCCTTCCGCATCCTTTTGATTGTAGGCGCCGGCATCGTCTTCAAAAGTCGCTATCGACTCGTCGAACAAACTATCGGTATCGGAAGAACGACCGGCCACGATCACATTGCCTTTATAGAGTTTGATTCTAACGGTACCGTTAACATTGACCTGCGACGCATCGATCATTTCCTGCAACATTTTCCGTTCAGGACTCCACCAGTAACCGTTATAAATTAAACTGGCATAGCGCGGCATCAACTCGTCCTTCAAATGCGCAACTTCCCTATCGAGCGTCAGTGATTCGATCGCCCGATGTGCTTTGAGCATGATCGTACCGGCAGGCGTTTCATAACAACCGCGCGACTTCATACCGACATAACGGTTCTCAACGATATCGAGCCGGCCGACGCCATTAGCACCCGCGACTTTATTGAGTTTTTCCAAAACTTCTGCCGGCGAATGAGGCACGCCGTCGATTGCGACGATATCGCCGCCTTGGTAAGTCAATTCGATATAAGTCGGCTTATCGGGCGCCGCTTCCGGCGAAACAGACCAACGCCACATCGACTCCTCGGGCTCCGCCCAAGGATCTTCAAGAATACCGCCCTCATAGGATATGTGCAGCAAATTGGCATCCATGGAATAAGGCGAGGCCTTGCCGCGTTTCATTTCGACCGGAATACCATGTTCCTCGGCGTAGCTGAGCAGTTTTTCGCGCGAGCTCAAATCCCACTCACGCCATGGCGCAATGATATGGATATCGGGACGCAGTGCATAAGCGCCTAACTCGAAACGAACCTGATCGTTGCCCTTGCCGGTTGCGCCGTGAGAAATCGCTTCGGCGCCGGTTTCATTGGCGATTTCAATCAAGCGTTTCGCGATCAACGGACGCGCAATAGACGTGCCAAGCAAATATTCGCCCTCGTAAATCGTATTAGCGCGGAACATCGGAAACACGAAATCGCGCGCGAATTCCTCACGCAGATCGTCGATATAAATTTCTTTGATGCCCATCGCTTGAGCTTTAGCACGCGCCGGTTCGACTTCCTCGCCTTGGCCGATATCGGCGGTAAATGTGACCACTTCGCAAGAATACTCATCCTGCAACCATTTCAAAATGACCGACGTATCCAAACCGCCGGAATAAGCCAAAACCACTTTATTAATATCGGACATATCGCCTTTAAATACCTTCAGTTAAAAAATGCTGCAAATTATACCGTAAAAAAGCGATAACAATAGCATCGAATCCTGTGTTAACCGGCTAACTCATTCTCACCCGAACTCAACAAATGCAGTTTATGCGCGCGTTTCAAGCGCTTGATGGCAATCTCACGCTTCGTTGCGGAACTGCGGTCGTGCCCGCCTTCCAAATAAACAAGACGCGACGCTTGCCGCCCGCGAAAATATTTGGCGCCCAGTCTACCTTCCGAATGTTCCCGGAAACGCCGGTCGATATCATTGGTAATACCGGTATACAGCGATTCGTCGCTACAAAGAATCATATACACGAACCACTGCATCGCGAATTAGTCGTCCTTTTTGATCTTGAAACTATGCACCCAAACCAAGTGCTCCGGCTCCCAAGTCATGCCCGGATGCATAGCTAAAATCAAGGCGCGATAGCTTTCCAAATTCGGATAACCTTCCGCCTTGGCATGCTCGTCAGTCATATCGCCTAAACGCTCACGCTGCAAATCGGTTACCACAAACGCCACGCCATCCAACTCGAAAACCTCACCTTGCCAAGCATAAACACCGTCTCGGCGTTGTTGAGTCTTGACACCGGACTTGGCCGCCTCAATAAGTTTTGGATGACGGATCAAACGATCGATAGTACAAGTTTTTTCGGGGTATTGGGACATAATAACTCATTTCCAAAAAATCCTAGAGTATAGCGGACCCTCACCAATCCAGGTAAAGAATCATTAACCGAAAGGAGAGACTGCACTCATCTCATGGCGTATTTCTGTCTTTAATCGTCATGTCGGTTGGAATACCGATTACAAGACATATTAATCTGATAATGTGTCGATTCCAAATTGCCAAATGGAATACTTTTAGGGGACAATAACTGGTTTGGCATAGTTTGAACTATACGCTTGATTGCTACTTAATTCGTCAAGCGCTCGAATGAGAACCGCTTGGCAAATATTGGAATACGTAATGAAAAAGACCCTCTATCAAAAGATCTGGGATAGTCACCTGGTCGTCGATGCGTCTGGACAGGCGCCGTTGCTTTATGTCGATCGGCATCTGATGCATGAAGTAACCAGCCCCCAGGCCTTTGAAGGTCTTCGTCTCGCCAGCCGCAAAGTGCGTAATCCGCAGAGCATTCTAGCCACCATGGATCATTGCGTACCGACCCAAAGCCGCAAACTGCCTATTAAGGTCCTGCAGGACAAATTAATGGCCGAATTTTCCGCCAACAAAGACAAGCAATTTATCGTCAATCCGGAAGCTCAACAGGTGAACACCCCCAGAGGAAACGTTTTTAAGTTTGAAATAGATTCATTCCGTAATAAAAACTTGCTGAGCAGACTGGACGACACCGGTTTGACCTTAAAATATGTCGATGCGATCGAACGGTACGATCAGCAACACAAACAAGACTATCCTTGGCTTTGGGCTTAATGGTTCTAACAACTAAGGCGCAACGAAAATACAGGGTAAAATCATGTCGATAGAGTCAAGGCACATCCAACTGATGGACACCACTTTGCGTGACGGCGAGCAAACGCAAGGTGTCGCCTTCACACCGACGGAAAAAGTCAGCATCGCCAAAGCCTTATTGCAGTTTTTGCGCGTCGACCGTATCGAAGTCGCTTCGGCCCGAGTGTCCGAAGGTGAAAAAGAGGCCGTCAGCCAAATCAACCAGTGGGCCTACCAAGAAGGTTTTGCCGACCGTGTCGAAGTACTGGGTTTTGTCGACCATACACGCAGTGTTGATTGGATTCGATCAACCGGCGGTAAGGTGATCAACCTACTGGCCAAAGGTAGCGAGAAACATTGCCGCGAACAACTCGGCAAGACGCTCGAACAACACAGCACTGAAGTATTGCAAACAATCGCGTATGCCCACGAACAAGGCCTGAAAATCAATATCTACCTGGAAGATTGGTCGAACGGCTACCAAAATAACCCCGATTATGTCTATGGGTTCATGGACCGCCTAAAACACAGCCCGGTCAGTCATTTTATGCTACCGGATACTTTGGGCGTCATGTCTCCTGACGAAGTGCTCTCAAGCCTGAGCGATATGTGCCAGCGCTACCCTGAGCTACAATTCGATTTTCATCCACACAACGATTACGGTCTAGCTACCGCCAATGTCATGGCCGCAGTGCGGGCGGGCGTCTGCGCGGTTCATTGCACCATTAATTGCTTGGGCGAACGTGCGGGTAATGCGTCCCTGGCCGAAGTCGCCGTGGTGCTCCGCGATAAAATGAACATGCGCTTATCCGTCGACGAAAGCCACTTGGTGCGCATTAGCAATATGGTGGAAAATTTTTCCGGCAAGCGTGTTGCCGCTAACGCACCGATCGTCGGCGCCGATGTGTTTACGCAGACCGCCGGCATTCATGCCGACGGCGACCAAAAAGGTGGTTTATATAAAACGCGACTGGGGCCGGAGCGCTTCTCACGCACCCACAGCTATGCACTGGGTAAAATGAGCGGCAAGGCCTCGCTGAAAAAGAATCTGGAACGTCTTGAAGTAGAGATTTCCGAAGCAGACCAGAAGAAAGTCTTGGCGCGTATCGTCAGCCTCGGCGATTCCAAGCAGACCATCACCACCGATGACCTGCCGTTCATCATCGCCGATGTGCTCGAAAGCAAAAGCTATCAACATATTAAATTACTGAATTGCTCCCTCAATAGCGGCTTGGACCTACAGTCCACAGTCAGCTTACGCGTCGAAATCCAAGGTGAAAATCACCAAGCTACCGGCGCCGGTAGCGGCGGCTTCGATGCCTTCATCGACGCCATAAGCAAAGTGCTCAAAAAATACGACTACCGATTGCCCGAGCTGGCAGATTATGAAGTGCGCATTCCCAAGGGCGGCCACGCCAATGCACTGACCGAATGCGTGATAACGTGGAATTGCGGCAATGAATTACGCAAAACCCGAGGCGTTCACGTCAACCAGGTATTTTCGGGCATTATGGCCACGATCAAACTCATTAACATTCAGTTGCATGAAATGAAGATCGCCACTTAAATCACGGCTTTGATGCTGAACAGAGGCAAATTTCGCGAACTTAACCACCCGCACAAGCGCCATTCACGATGAAGCGTGGACGTAAAGTATATTAAGTTTTAACTATTTACCATTCACTAATAAACATAACAATGAAGCATTATAAAATCGCAGTATTGGCCGGCGACGGCATCGGCCCTGAAATTACCAAAGAAGCACTCAAAGTTCTCAAAGTCATCGAAGAACGTAACGACGTTACCTTCGAACTGATGCCCGCCTCTTTTGGGGCTTGCGCCTACTTCGAAACCGGAAATGCCTTCCCCCAAGCGACCATCGATATTTGCGATCAGGCCGATGCAATCCTAAAAGGCCCGATTGGCTTGAGCCATGAAGAAGCCAAAAAAATTCCGATTGATCAACAACCCGAACGCGGCGCGTTACTCCCGATGCGCCGTCGCTACAATACTTACGCAAATTTCCGCCCGGTTTTTTTGCCAAAATCTTTAGCGCATTTTTCCCCGTTGAAGCCTGAAATTATCGGTGAAGGGATCGATTTAATCATCGTTCGCGAGCTGGTCGGCGGCCTGTATTTCGGCGAGAAAGAAATGGGTATCAATGACAAAGGCCTCCGTTATGTTCGTGAAACCCTGGAATATGATGAGGAGCAAATCCGCCGCATCATGCACGAAGCGTTCAAATTGGCTAGTAAACGCCGCAAGTTGCTGCACAATATCCACAAAAGCAACGTATTGAAATCCAGCGTGCTATGGAACGAAGTCATGGAAGAAGTGGCCGTGGAATATCCGGATGTCCAGGTGGTCAATTTTCTGGTCGACGCTGCAGCCACTGCACTTTGCTTGAAACCGACCCAATTCGATGTCATGGTCATGGAAAACATGTTCGGCGACATTCTCAGCGACCAAGGCGGCGGCATATTAGGATCCCTCGGCTTGATGCCTTCGGCCTGCATCGGCCCCGACAAAGCCTATTACGAACCCTCACACGGTTCAGCGCCGGATATCGCCGGCAAAAACATCGCCAACCCTTATTCAATGATCGGCTCGGTGGCGATGATGCTGGAAAACAGCTTCGACATGATGGCTGAAGCCAAAAATGTTTGGGAAGCAATGCAAGGTGTTTTTGCCGATGGATACTCCACCGCCGATTTGTCGAAACCCGGCAGCGGCGTAACGATGATCGGCACCGAACAATTTGGCGACAAAGTCGTGGAAAAACTGCGAGAAATGCCCAAAGCTTAATCCTATAAAAAGCCTTTTGTCCAAGAAACACACGAAAATCACGAATATTCAATTAGCTATACTTTCCAAATTGCTTAACCAATGAATGATTCAAGTATCTCTTGATTTTCGCGGACTGACGCCGAATTAGGAATAAGCCTTTGGCAGGAAAGGCGGCTTGCAATCCTTACGCATCAAGCTAAAAACTGCCAATACGTATCCCCCTTCTTCGCTCTTTCCCAAGCTGGAGCTTGGGTAACAGCATATTTTAGTCTTTGTAACCTCGATACCATTTATAGTAACTTAGGAATATGCACAAAATAACTTATACAAGTAGTAGGCTTTGTGGCGGTTTGGCGACTCGCTTGACAGGACGCCGTGAATACGTCCCTGTAGGCTTGACGGCGGCTATCCCTGCCGCCGACACCTGTCAATCGAGCCACAACCCCCCCCTTCCGACAGTTGTCTAAGTTATTTCATGCTAATTCCTTAGTATTCTCGGCCTGAACATCGCGATCTGGGTATCGCTCCCACAGTGTATCCACCTTCCTCTGTGGGAGCGACGCCTTCGTCGTCCCTCACCTAGCGTTAGGTGAGGGAAGGCCGTGAGCGTTAAACGCCAATAAATGATATCGAAGACTCATAGGCTAAGTAACTGTTTAAAAACTGCGTCCCGATTTTCTCGGGCGCGTTACGCTAAACTTCGGTAAATAAATGATGGACAGTTACTTAGCGAAGATAAACCCCGTCCGAACCAATTTTACCGGCCCCGTTCAACACATAGATACCCGCCGAATTAGCAGGCACATGAAAACCAAGGCAGCCATTCTTGACCGATATTTCCTTTCCTGTGATTGCATCGCGATAAACGCCATTACGGATATTTTCAACC
>SLIO01000251.1 GCA_007135635.1 Methylomicrobium sp.
ACCAGAGAGCTTTCATTTGCCGAGGCGATGGCCAGGCCTTCATGAACGTTACTTAGGAAATAGAACCGTTTCAACTGCTAACGCGAAAATAGCCTAAAGAAACAGCATGAAATAATAGCTCTCCATCTGAGAAATGATTGAGTTAAAGCATCAAAATCCTGAGATATTTTGTGTTCATTCCTCCCTCTTAAATAAAGGGGGATTAATTTTAAAAAAACTCCCCTGCCCCTCTTTGTGTTGAAATCTATTCAATCGCCTCCTTCCGGCAATATCGAAGCGCGCCGCTTGATCGTCACCGGACAAGTCCAAGGCGTCGGCTTTCGTCCCTTCGTATGCCGTTTGGCCCATGAATTTAATTTAAGTGGTTGGGTACTCAACCGGACCGGAACCGTTGAAATTTTGATACAAGGCGAGCCGAACTTTATCGACCGGTTCATGACCCTTCTCATCGATAACGCGCCTCCCCTTGCAAGACCGACACTTGCAAGATGGAAAACCGCCGAACCCGACGACCTGGATAGTTTTTCGATTCTCGATAGTATTGCCGAGTCGTCATCTGCCATACACATACCACCCGATTATTTTTTATGCGGCGATTGTCTTGCCGAACTCCAAGACCCGAAACAACGTCGGTACCGCTATCCGTTCATCAATTGCACGCAATGCGGACCCCGCTACACACTGATCAAAAAGCTCCCCTACGACCGCGTTAACACCGCGATGGCCGAATTCGAACTATGCGCCGACTGTCGAAAAGAATATGAGAACTGCCTGGATAGGCGTTTTCATGCACAACCTTTGGCTTGCCCAGTCTGTGGACCGTCCTTGACTTTTAACATCCTCCGCGAAAAACCCATCTCGGATACCCAAACGGCTTTGGCGGCCTGTATCGAAGCCTTGCGCGCCGGCGCTATCGTCGCGGCGAAGGGCGTCGGCGGCTATCATTTAATCTGCGATGCAGCCTCGGAAACGGCCGTTCGGCGTTTGCGGGAACGTAAACAACGCGTACGCAAACCGCTCGCGGTTCTCCTACCCTGGCGCGGCGAAGACGGTTTAGCAGCCGTGATGGAATATGCAGTCCTTAACCAACTGGAATTAAATTTATTGCAAGACCCGCTTCGCCCGATCGTCTTGGTCGAAAAACGCAAAGGCAGCCCATTGGCCGACTCGGTCGCGCCCGGGATCAATGAAATCGGCATCATGCTGCCCTATAGTCCTTTGCATTATCTATTAACTGCCGATTTCGGCGGTCCTTTGGTCGCAACATCCGCGAACATCAGCGGTGAACCGGTCATGACCGCCGGCGACGAAGTCGAACAGCGCTTAAGCTCGGTAGCCGATGCCTTTTTGCATCATAACCGGCCGATTCTTAGACCTGCAGACGATGCCGTTTTCAGAAGTATTGCCGGTAAAATGAGAGCGATCCGCTTGGGTCGCGGCTGCGCGCCGTTGGAAATGCCGCTTCCGTTTACGTTGCAAGAGCCGGTGCTTGCAGTGGGTGGGCATATGAAAAATACCGTGGCGCTCGCCTGGGGCGACCGCGCTGTGATATCCCCGCATATCGGCGATCTCGGATCGAGGCGGAGTCAAGAAGTCTTCGAACAAACTATCGACGATCTCGCCTCACTCTATGACATAGACGTCAAAAAAGTCATTCGCGACGCACACCCAGATTACCGATCGAGCCGATGGGCCGAACAATCGGGTTTGCCGGTATCCCAGGTATTCCATCATCATGCTCATGCCTCGGCATTAGCCGGCGAATACGGCTTATCCGAAACCATGTTGGTTTTTACCTGGGACGGGACCGGCTACGGAGAAGACGGCACGATCTGGGGTGGTGAAGCTTTGTTGGGTAGGCCAGGCCGATGGCGCCGCGCGGGGTCTTTAAAGTCCTTCAGAATACCAGGAAGCAATGCGGTCGGGTACGAACCGTGGCGAAGCGCAGCGGCTTTATTTTGGGAATGCGGCCGCGAATGGCAAGACTGTCCCTTACCTTCCGAACTCTTAAAAAAAGCTTGGCAATACGGGCTCAACACCCCTCTTTGCAGTTCCGCCGGCAGACTGTTCGATGCAGCATCAGCAGTACTGGGGCTAGTGTCGAAAGCCGATTACGACGGCCAAGCGCCGATGGAACTAGAGGCCTTGAGCGCCGATAGCGGACCAGGGCCACGCTTACCCTTGATACAAGAAGAAAACGGCATTTGGCGTAGCGACTGGACGCCGTTATTGGCAATGCTGCAGAACGAGAAATTATCCAAAACGGAACGGGGCGGACAATTTCATGCCAGCCTAGCCGAAACGATAGTATTACAGGCTGTTCAGATTAGAAAGAGGCACCGAATCGACCGGGTCGGTCTTTGCGGCGGCGTGTTTCAAAATAAGCGACTGACCGAATTGGCAATAGAGAATTTGAAAAGGGAAGGTTTCGAGGTTTATCTACCGGAACGATTACCCGGAAACGACGCAGGCATCAGCTACGGACAAATCATCGAAGCCTGCTCGGCTTGAACCGTTGTCGACAACCTCTATAATTTGCCAGGCGATGTTTACTACTGTGAAAGTTCAATGCAGGAGCATTTTTCTGTCCTGCATCGCCTAAAGCGCCTACTGTTGGTGCCCTAATACACGCCATCCATGGCGTAATGCAAAATCTGCATTCATGCTATCCATGGCAATCAGATTCCGCCGTCGAGCCTACACGGACATACTTACGGCGTCCTGTCGGGCGAGTGACCGCACCCTTCACCCACGCGCCCGCACTTTCATTTGCCGGAGTGATAACAGCTTCTTAATGATCGTTACTGGATTAATGACAATACTGTGCGATACAAAAACAAAATAACTGACAAGGCCTGTTTTGCTGTGTCATTAGCAAAAAGGGCGGTAATGGCTTTTACATCTCCGCATATCTCGGTCTGTTACCAAGCCGAGCATTGGATATGCTAAACCTCCGTTTTGGGCAACTGACGGTATAGGGACTTTCACCCTCCGAGATTCGCAGCCTTGCAGGCTGCTCCTGAGGTATGAAGCTTAATCTTTTTTAGCTGCTGCCAGAAGCCTCATGTCCCACTTTCTGTACAAGTATGAATTCTGAGCTTATAATTGTCTTCTTAAATGTACATGTGGAGTCTCTATGAAAATTGTATCTTTTACAGAAGCAAGAAATAGCTTAAAAGCAGTGCTAGATGCTGTAGTTAATGACGCTGATACAACTGTGATCACTCGTCGTGATTCAGAAGATGCCGTGGTTATGTCTTTGGACTACTACAACAGTCTGATGGAAACGGTGCACTTACTTCGTTCACCAGCTAACGCTGAGCATTTGAATCGTTCAATTGCGCAATACAAAGCGGGTAAAGTGACACAAAAAGAGTTAATGGATGAGTAGTCGTTTACTATCATGGACAGATGAGGCTTGGGACGACTACGAGTATTGGCAAACACAAGATAAGAAAACGCTTAAACGTATCAACAAACTGATTAATGATGCTAAGCGTTCCCCTTTTGAAGGAATTGGTAAACCGGAACCTTTAAAAGAAAACCTATCTGGTTTTTGGTCTCGCCGCATTGATGATGCAAACCGTTTAGTTTACGCAGTTGATGATAGTGCGTTAACGATAGTTTCGTGTCGTTATCATTACTAACTGAAGTTTCCCAATTATTAAAAAAGAGAACTGGCGTTGACCAAGGTGTCTGGGTATTTTTGATTGGGTTTGCGTTAAACTAAACTTGGTACACCAATTAAAAAATGCCTCTACAACCCCGGTTACCTCCAATAAAAACAGGGAAACTTCAGAAGTAATATTCCCATAAGTCTAATTTTCAAAAAAAACAGAATAGCGATATCCTAAATATCGTTTTTTTGTGGTCCATTACCAGAATTCTATGCGTAAATACCTAACAAATCCGCGGTAACGGATCGTCTTCAAGCTCTTCCAGTATCCTTTCTCCTCCTAGCGCTGTTTCTAAAAGCACTTGCGTTCGTCCGGCTTGAATGCTACCGATGATGGCCGCTTCGCGACAACCCGCGCCACGCATTCGTTTAAGCGCATCTTCGGCATCGCCACTTGCGACAACGGCCATTACCCGCCCTTCGCAGGCTAAATAATAAGGATCGTAGCCTAGGATATCGGCAACGGTTTTGACTTGCTCGTTAATTGGTATTGCCGTTTCGACCAATTTGACCGTGCCCGCGACAGCCGATGCAATTTCGTGCGCGACAGTCGCAATACCGCCACGTGTCGGATCGCGCATAAAACGCAACCCGGGAACCTCAAGCAATGCGCGAGTCACCGGGAACACACTCGCAGCGTCGGATTGTAAGGTGCCGCTCAAACCGAATTGCTCGCGGGCCAATAACACGGCACAACCATGATCGCCGGCAGTTCCGCTAAGCAAAATGCAATCGCCGGTTTGAATAGTGTCAATGCCTAGATTAATTGATCGACTACGCTGTCCGACGCCGGTTACGGCAAAATAAACGCCGCCGCCCTGCCCTCGACGTAATACTTTAGTATCGCCTGCCACGATGTTAACAGCGCATTCTCGGCAAGCTTCAGCCATGCTGCGAATAAGCCGATCAAGCACGGCTATCTCCAAGCCTTCCTCGATAAATGCGTTGAGACTCAGATAACGTGGCGTTGCGCCAGCCACCGCCAAATCGTTCACGGTTCCATGGATAGCCAGGCTACCGATATTACCGCCTGGAAATTCTAATGGATCGACCGTAAAACCGTCCGTCGTGATCATCAGCTCACTATCGGATTCGTCGAAAGGCATGGCGGCCGCGTCGGCACGTGTATCGAGCCAGGCATTACCGAGATATTTGGCGAATAAATGCTCAATCAATTCGCGCATGAAACGTCCTCCATTACCATGAGCAAGTGTAATGTAGGTATCGGAAAATGAATGTTCTGTTATCATGGTAGCAATATTAAAACTCTTAGGTGGAGGTGTTTTTCAGGATGCGTAAGCTGTAAAGCCATTCAAAAATCACGACTCTATTAACAGCTTTTGCCGCCAAAATACTAGCATGTTATAAAATCTATTGCCCTCTAGCTTTAAGCTGATTTTTTTTCACGACAACCACGATGTTTTATCTTCAATTAGCCGAAAAGGTGTGACATGAACAGAAAGCCAATCAATGCAATTATCGGAATCACCGCGCTCGCCGCATACGGAACGGCGGCTCAGGCCCATACCTTCGGCGTGGAAGGCGCGGTTTTTACGGATGGGTTCATCCATCCGTTCATAGGCCTCGATCATTTGCTGGCGATGCTGGCAATTGGCATTTGGGCCGTACAATTAGGTCAAAAAGCACTCTGGCGCTTGCCGGTTGCTTTTGTCGGCATGATGAGCCTGGCAGCATTATTAGCCTCGTATGGCCCTATCCTGCCCTTGATGGAGTTTGCCATTGCCGCAACCGTATTGTTTTTAGGTATCCTGTTGATGTTTTCGGTGCGTTTACCCGTCGCCACAGGCATGCTGATCGCCGGTTTATTCGCAACTGTTCATGGGTACGCACATGGACTGGAAATGCCGCAAGCCGCATCGCCTTTATTTTACGGTGCCGGTTTCATCGCCGCGACTTCACTGATTCATGGGCTCGGTATCACGATGGCCGTGCTTATTAAACGCCAGCTTTGGCTAACTCGAGTCGGAGGTCTAGCGATCGCGGTCGCGGGACTTTATCTAACCACTGTCACAAGCTAAAAAACTCATCTCGGGAGTTCACATGTGCCTTGCCATTCCTATGCAAATTGCCTCTATAAACGGAAGCCACGCTGTTTGTTCGACCAAAGGGATCGAACGAGAGGTTAGTTTGTTTTTACTGCAGGATGAACTGATAGCAATCGGTGATTATGTTCTCATCCATGTCGGCTATGCAATCCAGAAAATCAGTGCGGAAGAAGCACGATCGACCTGGGAATTACTCGATCAAATGCTGATCGAGGATGCGGAGCATGCATGAACTCTCGTTATGCGAGGATTTGCTGGATCAAGTGAAAAGTCTAGCCCAACAACATCAAGCGACAAAAGTTGCCAGTATCACGGTCAAAATCGGTGTTTTGTCGGGTGTAGAACCCTTATTGTTGCAAAGCGCTTTTGAAATCAATCGTGTCGATACCATAGCTGGTGATGCCATTTTGATTATTGAACAACAAGCGGCGCAAATCGTCTGTGAACAGTGCGGCATCGAATCGGAGGTGCCGCCTAAGCGGCTCTATTGCCCACTCTGTCAAAGCCGTGAAACTCGGCTCACAGCCGGCAGCGAGATGATTCTCGAAAGACTTGAACTGGATACCTTGGTTTGACTGTTGTGTTAAAACTCATGTTTGCCTTGGCTTGGTTAATTGAGTTATAAATAAATCACTATCGGTGTTTCGTAGGAAATTGTTTTTGGCACGAATATCTCATCCATAATTAAGAAAGGTAACGCTATGGCAGACTTTAAAAAATACCAATGTTTAGAATGCGGACATATTTACGACGAGCAATTAGGCGATCCGGATAGCGGAATCGAACCCGGCACTCGTTGGGAAGACATACCCGAGGATTGGGTTTGCCCTGAGTGCGGAGCTG
>SLIO01000323.1 GCA_007135635.1 Methylomicrobium sp.
ATTATTTATCAACTACTAATGAAAACAACATCAACATAGGCTCGCTCTGTATGCTAAAAACAACAATCCATTAAAACTCAGGCAAAGCTCAGGCCATTCGGTATTTATACCTTTCGCACTTCAAATTTCGGCAGTGCCTAAGGAAGCACCGGGTGCTTGGCAAAGAGCCTACATGGACGTATCCACGGCGTCCTTTGACGCCCCCTTCGGCTACGCTCAGGAGAGCCCTGTCGAAGGGTGAAGGGTAGTTTGAGGCTTCACCAATCCGGTGAAAGTGTTGTAGACCCTTCATGCTTCGACTTGGCTCAGCACGAACGGTCTACAACACATGTCAACCGCTTTTTTTAGGTTAAAAGCTTGCCATCCATGGCGAAATGACGGGCTTCCCTTAACTTAATGGCGGTGTGTATTACTCGTCCATAAAAACCGCTTTAAACATCAGAAACTTTCGTTTTTTGCTTCATCTAATGGTCGCACCGGTTAAAGCCGCGTAAAATAGCGCTCTATTGGAACCCTTCGCGAAAAGACATCCGATGACTTACCCTGTCTCAAAGCATTTTACTTCGCGCGGAAACGTCAAAACCAAATTAAACCAAACATGACCACCATTCCTGACATAACGATTATCGGCGGCGGCATTATCGGCCTCTTGACCGCGCGTGAACTCACCATAGCCGGCGCCCGCGTCAGTATTCTGGAAAAAAACGCTATCGGCCAAGAGTCTTCATGGGCCGGTGGTGGCATATTATTGCCTATTTATCCGTGGCGGCAGCCTAGCGCGATTTCCGACTTGGTTCGGCACAGCTTGGACATTTACCCCTCGCTCGCGTCAGCGCTGAAAATAGCGACCGGCATCGACCCCGAATGGAATGCGTGCGGCTTGTTTATCAGCCGCAACCCCGATATCGAACAGGCTATCGATTGGTGCGATCGCTATAGCATCGATTATCGAACCGAGCAAACGCCGAGCTTGAATAACTTGAATTGCGACCTTTTCAATCCACTCTGGCTGCCCGATATCGCTCATGCCCGCAATCCTCGCTTATTGAAGTCGGCCCGCCGGGATGCGGAAAACCGAAACGTCGAGTTGATCGAACATTGCGATGTGCAAAACGTCACCGTTAAAAACGGCAGAATCGTTTCGTTGACTACCAATCGAGGCGAGCGTCCGATTGGTCATCTGACGGTCTGTGCCGGCGCCTGGACGAAAACGCTATTCGAGCGTTTCTTTTCCGAATTCGCGGCACCTGAAATCCAACCCATCAAAGGGCAAATGCTGCTTTACGACGCGCCGCCCGATCTCTTGCCCGGTATGATTCTCGAAAACGATCACTATTTGATTCCGCGTCTCGACGGTAAAGTACTGGCCGGCAGTAGCGTCGAGCATTGCGGCTTCGATAAATCGACCTCCGAAACTACTTACCGCCGACTGAAGTCCTTTGCCGAGCATTTATGCCCTGCATTGAAAACGGCGCCGATCATGACGCATTGGGCCGGCTTACGCCCCGGCACCGAGCATGGCGTTCCTTATATTTTTCGGCATCCCGACCTTGACAATTTGAGCGTTAACGCCGGCCATTTTCGTAACGGCCTGGTCATGGCGCCGGCATCGGCTCGCTTGATGGCCGATTTGATTCTCGGAGAAACGCCGCTGATCGACTTGGAACCTTATAGCCTATTCGCCCCTCATTAAGGCTATGTTCGCGTTAATAGTTGAAGTTATAGGACTTGGCAGGACGGGGTTTGACAACCCCGTCCTAAACGTTTCGACCGTGACCGAAGCAAGCCTAAACGTTTAGGACAAAACGAAACGTTGGGGGCGGGTTAAATAACCCGTCCCGCAGAAGAATTTAGGATTGTTATTCGAATTGAATGCGAAGCTTCATTGCGATGCCAAGCCCTGCACTTCGACCGTGATGTGTTTGATTCGGCGAAAATCGCCGAGCAAGGCTTTGTAATAGTCCGGAGGCTTCGGAAAACGAGTCGTCACGGCAACGATCGCGGCGTATTGGTTAGGGCCGATTTGCCAGACATGAAGATCGGAAACCCGATTATCCGAATCGTTTTCCAGCGTCATCTTGATCGCGGCCGTGTAATTTTCTTCGATACTGCCGTCCAGCAATATTGGCCCGGTTTTCTTCAACAAGGTCATCGACCAACGCAAGATGATCAATGCGCCCAAAATTCCCATCGCAGGATCCAGCCAATTCAATCCGTAATATTTTCCGCTCAGCAATGCGGCAATCGCTAAAACCGAGGTCAACGCATCGGCCAACACATGAAAAAACGCCGCCTCGAGATTATGATCGTGGTGATGATCGTGCTCGTCGCCGTGCCCGTGATCATGCCGATCAATCAGTATTAGCGCGCACAGCAAGTTGATTAACAAGCCGATGCCGGCCACCACGATCGCTTCGTCGAAACGAATGGTTTGCGGATCGAACAAATATTTGACCGACTCCATCGCCATAACCGCGGCAACGACCGCCAACGTAACTGCGCTGGCAAAACCGCCCAACACACCGACCTTACCGGTTCCGAAGGAAAATCTGGGATTACGGGCGTTTTTTCTCGCATAACGATAGGCAAATACCGTGATCATGAATGCCGCGACATGGGTACCCATGTGCCAACCGTCAGCCAATAAGGCCATCGAACCATAAAAGATTCCGGCCGTTATTTCGACTACCATGGTTACCGCAGTCAAAAAAAGTACAAAACTCGTCTTTTTCTCGGCTTTTTTATGCTGTTCGATATCTCGATGCAAATTGCAACTAAGTTTTGAATCCGCGTCGCGCATACGATACATTCCGGCAATAAAACAATGAAATTGGCAATAACGTCCGCTATCCGCTTTAACCTAAAAAGCATTTCACCATGAGGAATAAGAAGTTAATTCAATAACTTGTTATTTTTTGCATAGAACTTTCGTTCACCCAAGAGGTTAGCGGTAATGTTTAGGTGTTCTCTGGAAATATGCGCATCATGGTTAAAGGGTCCTATTTTCGGGACAGTTGAGAAGACATTTTGAAACCGTGCTTGTTGGAAGTCAATCACACAAAAGCAATAGGATTAGAACGAAGCGAGTGAGATACGAAAAGAGATGGGAGCGAATAACCAGGCTACTTTGATGCGTAGCCTGGTATTCCGATCAATTGGAAACGGAATTGAATGCCGCGCCTTTATTTCAGTTTAGGGCAGTCGACATATTCGGTATGTAATGTGCTGATTTTAACGACGCGGTGTTTCTGATTGGGACTGTTGTCAGGTCCATCCGCTTCGCCAACCGCAGATATCCGCAATTGATTCGGTCTGGCACCTGCTTGTCTCAGAAGATTCGCGATAGATGCCGCCCGACGCTCAGCTAGGCTTTTATTGCTAGCCGCGCTGCCGACTGTATCGGTATAGGCCACGACATCGGCAGTTGCATTCGGGTGAGTTTGCAGATACTTACCTATCAGATTGATATCATGATGATTGGTATTGTAAGGCGTTGCGCTACCGGTGCTAAAAAATGCGGCGGTTCTTTGAACTTGACCCGCCTTATCGTGGTTATCGCCATGAACCTCGGTTAACCAATTGCACATGGCTTTTTCCGATTCCAGACGATGATTGGCCGCATCGCGAGCCGCATTCATCGCTTTTTGCCGCTGATCGATATTCCAATAATGGTCGTTTTGCCAATGTCCTAGTATGTGATTGGCCTCTTCGAATCTTTCTTCCGCGGCTTCCCAATGGTACAGTGCTTGCCCTAAGTTTCCGGCTACGGCTGCATCCATTTCCGATTTTAAACCGGGAATGTCTTTGGCAGGTGGGGTACAAGCCGTTAATGCCGGAGCCAATATAGCAAGCGACAGGTATACAAGTTTTCTGTTCATGATTTTTATCCTCTTAAATCAAAAGCGATCCCTACCGGGAGATCAGTGGAGATTCATTAATCCAAATAATGAATTATTCGCCGTCATCCAATGGACCGTACGTTGTCCAAAAACCCGGATAATGGGCGCCGAAATAACGCGTATCTTCACTGAAGCGGTCCCACACATAAGGCGGAGTGATATAGTCTTTTGTAGGAATCGGCGAGGTAACTAGCTCGGCTACACCAATGACCGTTCGGCTCACACCGTGACCCACGCCACGTAATAGCCCCCAACTCATGCCGAGAAATATATTGGAATCGCTGCTGATATTGACGATATTTTTTGGTATTTCAATCCATCCGGTAGTCGTGTTAAAAAACCCCTGACTCACCTTCTTAGTAAAACCGGATAAATACCCATGATCGTGATCATGGGCATATCCCGGACTTGCTGTTACGAGTGTGCCGACTAACAGGCCGGCGGTGATTAATTTATTTTTATTCATTGTAGATTCCTCCCGAAACGTTAAAGGTATCAGGTCCACTATAACAATCATTTGTTGTTATAACTCCGACCCAAAGAGTTTTCACATGACCGAAAACAGCGCTAACAATTGGTTATTTGACTGCCAAACAGGCTAAAGCCTCCATACTTGAGTATCAAACAATTCTTCCTGCTGCTGTGCTCGGTTTGATGCAAAATTGATATTTAAATCGAAGGGACGCTAGCACTCCTTTATCCCTCGATAATCACAATAGCCTAAAGGTTGAATGTTGTCAAACCGGCACTCTGCCTGAATTCGTAGATTTTATAGCATTGTCCGCAAGTTAAAATAATGAAAGACTGAATGATACGCAAGCGACTCGATGCCATCTCTATCCAAACGCACAATCGAGTTAAGCGAATGAAAGCCGACCAAACTAAAACGACCTTTTCGGCTTAACATTTAGCCACTATATCAGCACCATCAACAGAAAGGCGCCGCCATGCGTCACACTAAAATACACGACCGATAAAACAAATGCCCAAACAGGCGAGATCAATAAAATACGCATGATCAAATAGGCAATAACCGCAACACCCCAGGCCATCAAGCCGAATAAGATATAGTAGCTCAACAAATCGTCGGTCGTCGTTAGCCACACGATCACCGGAAGACCCGCCGTAGCAATGATGTTCTCACAAACCAAAAAACTGGTCGCGGCCGATATAAACCCCGCGCTGGCATTTTTAAAATACAACAATATTTCAACAAACAACAAAGTCAATCCTGTTTCCAGAATTGCTTCGATAAGCGCATCTAACGGATCGGTGATATTAGCCAGAATAAACAACTCGATCAGTAAATAATAGTACAGATTTTTTTGAAAAAATCCCACAGAGCGAGGCAACTCTAGCGGACAATGCCTGAACCAGCACAACGGAACGTAGGCCTTTATAAGCTCCATTCCTTCCTCCTGATTGTTATTCAAAAAAATTATGCGTCCGGACTTTCGGTTTCCAAAATTTTACTGGCGTTTTCTGACCGTTCTTCATAAACATTGAACCCGTCATTTAATGTGATAACCAATTCTTTGGCCTTTTCGCTTAATTTAGCCAAACGAAGCTTAGTTTTCTTGTTCCATCCCACCGGCGTATTGATCGGTAACAACATGTGAGTATTCGTCAGACTTTTTTCGAATAATTCCGCTAAGTTTTCCAGCAAATGGAGTTCATTTTGCCGTTTTTCCAACCTACCGATAATTAGCTTGGCCTGCAATTTACTGATCGCGATATGCAGCGGCGCCATGAATGCGATCAGACCGACTAACGCCAATGGTCCCACTATAGGATCGAACAATATCGCAAAAAAACCCATTTGAATTTCGGCAAACAACATCAACATGACGATAACGCCTAAAATCAAAAGGCTGGAAAAGTGCGCACGCTCTTTCCAAAGTTCGATAGCCTGTTTGACTTCCGGCATAATGACCTCGCCGACATCTCGAATATCTTGTTCGAGCGCTTGCAGAATACGGTAGGACCGGTAGTGATTTAAGTTTTCGATACGCTCATCGATAATCCCCATCGACTCTTTGTTCTGCGGGTCGGCTAGATTTGCCTGACTGGATAACACTACGAATTGCCCGGTTTTAATACCCAGTTCCGCTAATCTTTTTTGCCATGATTTGATAATTTCTGCATTTGCGGCCGCATGATCGATGATATAAACGAATTTATTAGAGTCCTGCTGGTCGGCAATGCGTTGGCTTAGCCCCGTCAACGAATGCAGTTCGCTATCGAAAACATCGCAAAACACCAGCACCAAATCAGAAATCTCGATAATATGCCCGGTTAATAGCTTTGTAATCGGGTTAACCGGGGCTTCTATGCCGAAATTGGGCGACTCAATAATCAACTTTCCTTTTAAGCGCTCGTTATTGACGGTTTTCAGTTCCAAATAGGCATTAACATTATTGCCTTCGCCCGGCATTTCTCGTTCTATCTTTCGGCTTATCTGGTAAAAAGGCAAGCGGTGATCCAAGTCCAACGCCGAACCGGGCAAGGTCACCGCATGACTTTGACTATTGTGCTGCAAAACCGTGAATTTATGATTGGACGATTGTATTCCCGCCAAACTCTGGTTCGCGTTCAGGTATTGATTGACAAACCGCGAACTCGCCTGCGCAGATCCGCCGATCAC
>SLIO01000196.1 GCA_007135635.1 Methylomicrobium sp.
AACGAATTCGGCGGATTGAATGCCGTGTTGTTGCCTTTGGTGCTAGCCGCTGTAGGTATCGTGACATCGATTATCGGTACATGGTTCGTGCGTATCAAAGAGGGCGGCAATCCGCAAAAAGCTTTGAATCGCGGCGAACTGGTGTCGGCATTATTCATGCTATTGGCAACCTATGGAATTACTCAATGGATGTTGCCGGAATCCTGGCAAACCGGCTCGGGTGTTTATACGTCGATGGGCGTGTTCATCGCTATTATTATTGGCTTGGCATCAGGGCTGGCGATAGGCGCGATTACCGAATTTTATACCGGAACCGGAACCCGCCCGGTAAGAGGCATCGTCGAGCAATCGCTGACCGGGTCCGCGACCAATATTATTGCCGGGGTCGGAGTCGGCATGCAGTCGACCGCAGTACCGATTATTATTATTGCCGCCGCCATTATCGGAGCTTATGAATTCGCCGGTTTATACGGCATTGCCATAGCGGCGGTGGGGATGTTGTCCAATACCGGTATTCAATTGGCTGTCGATGCTTATGGGCCCATCTCCGATAATGCCGGCGGCATCGCCGAAATGGCGGCCTTACCGAAAGACGTGAGAGAGCGGACCGATAAGCTTGATGCAGTCGGTAATACGACCGCGGCAATCGGTAAGGGATTTGCGATCGGTTCGGCCGCATTGACCGCGCTGGCATTGTTTGCCGCTTTCATGACCACCGCCAACATTTCCAGTATCGATATTTCCAAACCGTATGTCATGGGCGGTTTATTTTTGGGCGGCATGTTGCCGTTTCTATTTTCATCGTTAGCGATGGCGGCTGTCGGAAGAGCGGCGATGGATATGATTCAAGAAGTGAGACGACAGTTTGCCTCTATCCCCGAGTTGAAAGCGGCGCTCGAAGTCATGCGTCGCAACGAAGGGAAGGAATTGGATCAATGGAGCGAGGCCGATCAGCTGGTTTTCAATAATGCGGACGGCAAAGCGGAATACAGTCAATGCGTCGCGATTTCAACACGGGCCTCGCTTCGGGAAATGGTGTTTCCCGGATTACTGGCCGTCGTTTCGCCGGTTGTTGTGGGATTCGGCGGCGGCGCTGAAATGTTGGGCGGCTTACTGGCCGGGGTTACGGTAAGCGGGGTGTTAATGGCGATTTTTCAATCCAATGCCGGCGGCGCTTGGGACAATGCCAAGAAAATGATCGAAGCCGGTGTGGAAATTCAAGGGCGCACCTATCGTAAAGGTTCGGAACCCCATAAAGCGGCGGTAGTCGGCGACACGGTCGGCGATCCGTTCAAAGATACTTCGGGGCCTTCGCTGAATATTCTGTTGAAATTGATGTCCGTGGTGGCATTGGTAATTGCGCCGATGTTGTGATGAGTCTAAGACGATTTTGGGCCAAAAATATATCGTTCTACGTGTCCTGCTAATGCCATAAAAGACCGTTCGACCTACAACAGGTTTTAGGCGAACGGTCTATTACCAGGCTTAAGCGCTTTTTAGAGTTTGGCTTCTAATTTCAGAGCGGCCTGTTTGACCGGTTCGGCCAGACCGTTTCCGTCTTTTCGGCAATAGTCGATGATTTCGCGGCGCATCCGGGGTTCCCAGGCGCGTAGTAGATGATTTTTGATGCTCTCGACGGCGGCCTCCTTATCAGGATCCGCATTGAAGAATTCGCCGATCGCGTTGGCCATTTTGATGAGTTTTTCTATCTGCATGATTGTCTGCCTCTGTACGCGACAAAAATTTCTTAAAGGATATGATTCATAGGATTTATCTGCTACCCGTTTCAACCATGGTGGAGTAAAAAAGCTTCAGCTTTTTTAGGCAAAAGTTAAAGCTTTTGCACTCCTTACCTCGCTGCCATTAACTTAAGCCGTCATGTCGGCATGTTTTGCCGACATCCGGACTACATGGATGTATTTAATGATGGCCATCCGTGGCCCTGGATTCATGCCGGGCGTCCTGTCCGGCACCCTAACGGGTCAATGCAAATCTGCTCCCGGCAGATTTGTCCGCCGATCCTTGGCGGAATGACGCGAGTTTTCGTTATCTTATTGGCCATGATTCCTTGCCTAGATTCGATTTTTTCGTGAAACCATTACAAGGTTAATTTCAAGCCAAATCGGCTTCACGGTGAATCAGCCGATGCGAATGACTGTAGACGACATGCCTGTCTTCTCGGGCGAAGCCGACCAGCGTCAGCCCAGTCTCCTCGGCTAACCGTATCGCAAGTCCGGTCGGCGCGGAAATTGCGGCCAACAAGCCAATGCCGGCCACGGCGGTTTTTTGGACCATTTCGTAACTGGCCCGGCTCGTGACGATCACAAAGCCGTCGGACGGATTTCGTCCTGTCCTCAATAATGCCCCGATCAATTTATCCAAGGCATTGTGCCGCCCGACATCCTCGCGAATGTTTTGAATGCCCCGGCCCGACAAGACCCACGCGGCCGCATGCACCGCGCCGGCCATGTCCTGCAGTTCGCAGTCGCCGTTCGCCGAGCAGGTCAAGCAATCAAGTGGATGGTCGGATATATAGAGCTCCATGACGCCTCGGCGCACGTCGGCCAGTCTCTGATTCTGAGTGAGGACCTTCATGCCTTCGGCGACCGGCGTCGTGCAGGATGTCGGCATGCCGCGCGCGCCTTCGATTTGCACGACACACAAACGGCACGAGCCGAACGGTTCGATGCTATCGGTCGCGCACAGTTTCGGAATATCGATGCCGATGCTCGCCGCGGCGCGCATCACCGAAGTGCCGGCCGGTGCGGTCACCTGAAATCCGTCTATTTCCAGTGTGATCAGTTTGTCTGCCTCCTTGGCGGGGGTTCCAAAGTCTTGTTCTTTATTTAGGGGCATATCAGTACCTCCGGTGGGGTTAAGCCGCGCTGGCCTGTTCGGTTATCCCGAAGTCTTCGGGAAAATGATTCAATGCGCTCAGCACGGGATAGGGCGTCATGCCGCCCAGCGCGCTCAATGAACCGTTCAGCAAGGTGTCGCAGAGATCGCGTAATTTTATGGAGATCGTGACCCGCGATGATGTCTTTGATGACCTCTTCGCCGCGCGTCGATCCGATACGGCACGGCGTGCATTTGCCGCAGGATTCGATCGCGCAAAATTCCATGCTATAGCGTGCCATTTCGGCCATGTCGACGGTGTCGTCGAACACGACGATGCCGCCGTGGCCGACGACGGCCCAAATCGCCGCGAAGGCTTCATAATCGAGCGGCGTATCGAATTGCGATTCGGGCAGGTACGCGCCCAGGGGTCCGCCGACCTGCACCGCCTTGATTGGACGTCCCGATGCCGAACCGCCGCCGTAATCGTAGAGTAGCTCGCGCAGGGTCAAACCGAACGCGAGCTCGACGAGGCCCGGATATTTGATGTTGCCGGCCAATTGTATCGGCAGTGTGCCGCGCGAACGGCGCGTTGGCGGCCGTCGGCTTGCGCGCCGAAGGCAACGATGGGCGTTACATCGGTTTGCGCGGCATGCGCGAATTGGAGCTGGGCGACTATTCCTTGAGCCGGCTGCAGGAATTGACCGATATCGAGCGAGTGCAAACCGTCGAAGACATCGCTGTCAGCGATTCGGGTGCGATCGTTTCGATGACTGAATGGGCCCGTCCGGTGCTGCTGGGCGGAAAAGCTGTTTTATTGGTGGAGAAAACGAATGACGATACAAACGATCGGTGGCGGGTTGTCCCTAAATCCGTCATTAAAACCTATTGAATTGAGCGCCAGGTCTGGCCTGAAAACGATGGCGTGGCTGCTGGCGGCCGGCGTTTTGGCTGTCATGTTGCATGAATTGTTTCGCTGGCCGCTCAGAATGCCTGGCCGTCACGGCTTGGAATGGATGGCGATTCTGATTTTCGCGCGGACCGGCTCGACCTATCGTTGGGCCGCGACGGTTACGGCATTTGGCGCGGCATCGGCTTCTTTACTGCCGCTTGCAGGTGCTATCGAACCGTTGGCCGCCGCCTCTTATTGGATAACCGGCGTCATCGTCGATCTGCTGTATCGGGCCGACAAGCAGTGGCGGCGCTATGCGTTTTACCTGGCGCTGATCGCGGCCGCCGCGCATTCGGTGCGTCCTCTGCTGAATTGGATTGAACTGTTCTATCTGGGCGTCGAGCATCATTCCTTGACCAACGGTTTGTGGTATCCGGTATTGACGCATTTCGGTTTCGGCTTTATCGGCGGCTTGGCTGGCGCGGTGCTGGCCGGATTTTCGCAGCGTCGCCACCGCTTTTTTCATCGCTAATTTCAGTCGGCGAGGTTCTTAATCACGGCTCGATCCGCAGGACACGAACACACCGCTAAAATCCGCCTGGCAGGCTACTCTTTGGCTTTGTTTTTACCGTTGGCAACGGCTTCGGATATGGCCGACGATGAAGTTTACCATTTAGGCGAAATCGTCGTGCGCGGCGAAGACCCGGGCGTCGAAGCGATCGCGACGGTCTACGAACTGAATTCGTTGGATATCGAGCGCAAGGCGGCCAGAACGCTCGACGAAGCGATCGAACTGTTGCCCGGCGTCAATATTCGTACCGGTGCCGACGGCACGCCGCGCATCGATGTCAGAGGCTTCAGAACCCGGCAAGTCAAGCTGCTGATCAACGGTGTACCGTTCAATTCGACATTCGACGGCCAATTCGATCCGACTATGATTCCGACCGAATCGATCGCGAAAATCAAACTGACTTCCGGCGCTAGTTCGGAGCTCTACGGCGAAGGCGCCCAGGCGGCCGTGATCAACATCATCACGAAAAAAGGCACTGCAGGTTTTCATGCGCAAGCGGCTGGTGAGGTCGGTGATCGCGGCCATCAACGCATCTGGGGCAGCGCGTCCGGCGGCATCGACAATGCCGATTTCAGAGTCAGCCTGAGCCATCAGGACCGCGACGGTTTTCCATTGTCTCGCGATTTCGTCGGTACGCCGGAGGAAAGCGGCGGCCTTAGAAACAACAGCGACCGGCGCCGCACCAACGTCTACGCCAACGCCGGTTACCGTCCCAACGACGATTGGAGTCTCGGGCTTTCGTTCAATCACGCCCAGGGTGAACACGGCATTCCGTCGAGTGTGATCAACGACAATACCGACGTATTTGCGAACCGCCCACGTTACGAACGAATCAATGACGAAGCGATTTATGCGCCCCATTCTCGGTAGCCTATGATCCCGAAGGGCCTTGGTCGTCGAAAAATTGGGCTTATCTGAACATCGTCGACGAGCAGGGCAACCGATACGACGACGCGACGCTGTCGTCGATGAGCAACAATCGCGTTAACGGTACGTTCGACTTGAACAGCTCGACCCGAATCGCCGGCGGTCATACGCAAACCAGCTACGATCATGGCTGGGGTGGGCAATTGACGATCATGGGCGATGCGCGCGAGGAAAGCTGGGAGCAGCAAGGCGTCATTCGCGATGTCAGACTGTCTGCCGGCGGAGGGGGTGGAGGTGGCGGCGGTGGCGGAGGTGCTTCGCAACGCTTCGGACTGCGCGACGTCCATGAAAACCGAAGCATCGGCGTCGTCTCGACGGCCGCCGAACTGACCTTTTCAACGATCGAAAATCTCGGCATAGCAATGGGTTACGGACATCACTGGCTATTTCGGGACGATAACAGCAGCGCGGACGACAGCTCCTTCATCGCCGGCGCGCATTACGACCTGCCGACCGATACGCGTTTGCGCGCGTCGGCGTCGCGCAAAATCAGAGTGCCGTCGATACGCCAGCTTTACGACGGCAACGGCGGCGACCCGAATCTGCGCTTCGAGACATCATATAATTACGAGGCAGGCATCATGCAACAATTGCCGGGAAGGACTCAAATCGGAGTGACCGGCTTTTTGAACGATGTTGAAAATTTTATCGAGCGCGATAATGACGGTTTCTTCCGTAATTTTGCCAAATACGAATTCCAGGGCGTCGAAATCATCGGCGAATCCCGCTTTATCGACGACTTGCTGCTGCGCACCAGTTACACTTATCTCCACAGCAGGGACCGGTCCGACAGCGAAGGCCGCGACGAGTTACAATACCGTCCGAAACACAAGCTGGCTTTCGAGACCGATTATCAGTTCGGTTACGGATTCTCCGGTTATTTGAATGTGATGCATGTTGCCGACGAATATTACTATTCGCGCAACTTGCCGTTGCAAAAAGCGCGGCTCGAGGCATACACTTTGTTGAATATGAAATTGAATTACAGTTTTTTCAATGACCAAGCCGCTATCTATGTCGGTGCCGACAACATTCTCGATGAGGACTATCAGGAATCCTATGCGCTGCCGCAAGCCGGGCGCTTCGTCTATACCGGCGCGCGGTTGAGTTTTTGAGATAACCATCGGAGATCAAAATTCGGCGCCGGGTCTTTGCGGTGATAGCCGGGGGCGGTATGAGATTTTAGGTTTCGGAAGCATCGCGCACGCTTTCGAACAAATCGATATCCCAAGCAACCAAATCGCGGCGAATCGCATCGGCTCGCGGTCGCGGCAGTATGCGCGCAAGATCCTCTCCGGTTATCACGCCGGATAGCGTC
>SLIO01000403.1 GCA_007135635.1 Methylomicrobium sp.
CACCGGCGTTCGGTCATCCTTTTTTCTGAATTCGGCGACTGCATTGAGCGCTTTTCTTAAGCTCATTTTATGCGCCAAAGCCCGTTCGCTGGCTTTCTGAATGACCGGCCCGTCCGCCATCGGATCGGAAAACGGTACGCCCAATTCAATAATATCAACGCCGGCTTCTACCATCGCATGCATCATAGGTACGGTAAAATCCGGATGCGGATCGCCGGCCGTCAAAAATGGAATTAACGCCTTGCGGCCCGATTTGGAAAGCTCTTCGAATTTAGCGGCTAAACGACTCACAGTTCTATTCCCTCGCGTTGCGCCAAGGTCATGATGTCTTTATCGCCACGACCGGAAAGATTAATAATAATAATGCTGTCTTTTGGCAGGGTCGGTGCCAGTTTTGTCGTATAAGCAATCGCATGACTCGTTTCCAGCGCTGGGATAATGCCTTCCATTTCGGTTAAATCATGGAAGCCTCTTAAGGCCTCATCATCGTTTATGTTGACATATTCGGCGCGCCCGGAGTCTTTCAACCAGGCATGCTCGGGCCCGACGCCAGGGTAATCTAAACCGGCAGAGATTGAGTGCGTTTCGATAATTTCACCGTCATCATCCTCAATCAAATAAGTCCGGTTACCATGCAACACGCCGGGGCGCCCTGCGCAAAGCGGGGCCGAATGACGTCCGGTTTCAACGCCGTCTCCGGCCGCTTCGACGCCGTACATTTTGACCGAAGCATCATCGATAAAAGGATAAAACAAACCGATCGCGTTCGACCCTCCACCAACACAAGCGACCAGCGCATCAGGCAACCGTCCGGTTATGGACAAACATTGTTCCTTGGCTTCGCGGCCGATCACGGTTTGAAAATCGCGCACCATCGCGGGATAAGGATGAGGTCCAGCGACCGTACCGATAATGTAAAATGTATTGTCAACATTGGTAACCCAATCACGGAGCGCTTCGTTTAACGCGTCTTTTAGGGTCTTCGATCCCGATTCGACCGCAACGACTTTAGCGCCAAGCAGTTTCATACGGTAAACATTCAAGGATTGTCGCGCGACATCGACCGCCCCCATATAAACAACGCACTCGAGCCCCAGCCTGGCTGCGACTGTAGCTGTGGCCACGCCATGCTGACCCGCGCCGGTTTCAGCTATGATTCGGGTTTTTCCCATGCGTTTAGCCAATAATGCCTGACCGATCGTATTGTTGACTTTATGCGCGCCGGTATGATTAAGGTCTTCACGTTTCAAATAAAGCTGTGCACCGCCCAAATGCCGACTCCAGCGTTCGGCATGGTAAAGCGGCGAAGGACGCCCAACATAATGCTGCAAATCGGCATCCAGTTCGGTTAAAAATTCAGGATCCTGCATATATCGCAGATAAGCCTCTTCTAATTCTTGAATAGGCCCCATTAATGTTTCGGCAACGAATTTTCCGCCATAAGGACCGAAATGTCCGCGCTCGTCCGGCAAATTATAATGCTGTGTCATGTTACTAACTTCTATTACCCTCGTTAATTATTCTTATGAATGCCGCCATTTTATCGGCATCCTTAATACCTTTTTCCGATTCTACACCACTGCTGACATCCAATGCATAAGGTCTGACCGACTTCATTGCTTGTCTGACATTATCGGGCTCCAAACCGCCGGCCAAAATAATCGGTTTTGCGCAACTTTGCGGGATCCGTTCCCAATCGAAACGACTGCCCGATCCGCCTTTTAGTCCAGGGTAATAGGCATCGAGTAACAAACCGGCTGCTCTGGAATATCGTTTAGAATATTCAGTTATATCAACGCCTTCCCGCATACTGATTGCCTTGATATAGGGCTTATTGTACAGTTCGCAAGCTTCCGGCGGTTCATCTCCGTGAAATTGCAAACAGTCGATCGACACCCGACCTAACACTTCACGAATCCGTGCTTCTTGCTCGTCGACAAACAAACCGACAACACTGGTAAAGGCAGGCAATGCCTCGACAATCGCAAGCGCCTGATCGATATCAACATTTCTTGGGCTGGGCGGATAAAAAACCAACCCGATTGCATCCACTCCTAGATGCGCCGCACGGACTGCGTCATTAGCCCGGGTAAAGCCACAAATTTTAACGCGAGTCCGCATAAAGAGATACGATATTTAGTAAACAGTTTAGCCGGATAGAATACCATAAAACAAAAGCCTTAAGCTAAGGCTAAAATGGCTTAAGAAGGTTAGCGCCACCGCGCCGACAACATTTTTTAGTCACTTGCCGATGCGATGCATTGCCCGCAAAAAACAAGAGAGGCGCGATAAAATTCCTCACTCAAACAGATCGACCGTTATTTTCAATAAATGACCGAAATCGACTAACAAACCCAAAGAAAAGCTAGACTATTTACTGAACATCTCACTTGATGCGGGTTAAGCGTTGAAGTTTTACAGCCAATTTATTGTCTGTCTTTCGTATATTTCGTAGACATTCATTTCGGTCAACATCGGAGTGTCATCAATAAAACATTCAATGCTGATGACTGTGGTCTGATTCAGAATGTTCGTGGTTATCCGAATTGTTATGAGGTGAAGCAGAATGCTCATGATCCGCCTCATCACCATTTTCGATCGTATGCGAGTGCTCGTGCTCATGATCTGCCTCATGACTATGCTCGGTGGTATTCGAGTGCCCGTGCTCATGAGCGCTTGCCTCTGAAGCATCCACAGCACCCTCGACCGCAACGCCGTAATGATAAACCATCAACCCACCCAAGTCGGCGCCCAAAACAACCAACACCGACACAACTCCCGATAGGAAAAGAAAAAAAACGTTAGCAGCACCCTTGAGCACGCTGCCGGCCAGCAAACGCCAAATCGATAACAGCACCGACAAGCTAAGTACCGTAATACCGATTTGCTCATGCCTTTCCATGATGTCATGTACATTACCGCCATGCATAACCGTTTCAGCGGCCTGCAAACCGGTAAAAACAGTTATGGCCGCGCCAATGGTTCCAAAATAAAGCATCGCCGAAGCCGCTCTACGCCAAACCGGATTACGAATTAATGTTCCCAACAAATCAAATATAAAAAAACCGATCAAAAAAGCGATTGGAAAATGTACTAGCAAAGGATGAATATTATCCAATTCAGCGATACCCGGAAATATATTCGCAAGCAAATCCGAGGGCTCCTGTTTTGCCAGGCTTTCCAGAAATGCTAAAAAATGCCCGACCGAGTCGGCTACACCGCCGCCATGATCGGCGCCGCCATGAATTTGAAAAGAATAAAAGTGATTCACATCAAGTACGCTATAGTAAGTTTCTAATAAACACAATGTACTCGAAAATTTAGCTTTTGCAAAACATTGACCCGTCCAGCAGTCACTGCTAACTGCTTTCCGCTTAATTCTTACTTTTCCCTTCAAGTCATTTTTGAAATATACCTGAATTAACCGTATATTAGCGACCTGTTTCATAGACCGACATTTCATCAATGGACACCATTAGCATTCGCGGCGCGCGCACCCATAACCTAAAAAACATCGACCTGGATTTGCCCCGCGACTCCTTGATTGTCATTACCGGTCTCTCAGGTTCCGGTAAATCCTCACTGGCTTTCGATACGATTTACGCCGAAGGCCAACGGCGCTATGTCGAATCGCTATCCGCCTACGCCCGGCAATTCTTGTCAATGATGGAAAAACCGGATGTTGATCACATCGAGGGCCTGTCCCCGGCAATTTCGATCGAACAAAAATCGACCTCGCATAATCCACGATCGACGGTCGGCACAATTACCGAAATCTATGATTACTTGCGTTTGCTGTATGCCCGCGCAGGCACACCTCGCTGCCCGGACCATAACGTTTCATTAGCCGCACAAACCGTCAGCCAAATGGTCGATAGCGTGCTCGAACAACCGGAAGGAGGGCGCTGGATGTTATTGGCGCCCGTCATCAGCCAACGCAAAGGAGAATACCTGCAATTGCTCGAGGATTTACGCGCGCAAGGCTTTATCAGGGCGCGTATTGACGGCAACGTATTCGATCTCGACGAAACGCCGACGCTGGACCCCAAGAAAAAGCACACGATCGAAGTGATCGTCGATCGATTCAAAATTCGTGACGATATCGCGCTACGTCTCGCCGAGTCATTCGAAACGGCGCTTCGCATCGCAGACGGTATTGCGCTGGCCGTTTCAATGGACGACAACACGACCTTATTATTCTCCGAACGCTATGCCTGTCCGCACTGCGGATACAGCCTCAGCGAACTGGAACCGCGCATTTTTTCATTCAACAATCCCAAAGGCGCCTGTCCTACTTGCGATGGACTAGGTGTCTGTCAAAACTTCGATCCGGAACTTGTGGTCCATAACCCCGACATTAGCCTGGCTGGCGGGGCGATTCGAGGCTGGGACCGGCGCAACGCTTATTATTATCAGATTATCTGTTCGCTAGCCGAACACTTCGGGTTCGATCCGGAAATCCCTTATCAGGAACTGCCGGACAACATCAAAAAAGTATTATTGTTCGGCAGCGGCAACAAAGCGATCGATTTCAAATTGCTTGGCGGTCCGCGCGCCAGCCAAACCAAGCGCTACAGCTTTGAAGGCATCATCGCGAATATGAATCGTCGTTACCATGAAACCGATTCTCCGACGGTCCGTGAGGAACTGGCCAAATATCTATCGCAAAAAACCTGCCCTGACTGCGACGGAGCGCGCCTAAACAAAGCAGCCCGCCATGTTTTCGTCAACGAACGCCCCTTGCATGAACTAACCCGTTTTCCGATACGCAAATCTTTACAATTTTTCGAGGAGTTGGCTTTACCCGGCAAACAGGGTGAAGTGGCTGCGAAAATCATCAAAGAGATCGTCGAACGACAAGAGTTTTTAATCAATGTCGGCCTGGATTATCTGACCCTCGACCGGAGTGCCGACACGCTATCCGGCGGCGAAGCGCAACGTATCCGACTAGCTAGCCAAATCGGCGCAGGCTTAGTCGGCGTGATGTATGTGCTCGACGAACCGTCAATCGGTCTGCATCAACGCGATAATGACCGCTTGTTGAATACCTTGTTCCGGCTCAGGGATTTGGGTAATACCGTAATCGTCGTAGAACACGACGAAGATGCGATTCGCTCGGCCGATCATGTTGTCGATATCGGCCCCGGCGCCGGTATTCACGGTGGTCGAATCGTCGCACAGGGGTCGCCGCAAGACATCATCGACTCGCCCGATTCGTTGACCGGCCAGTATTTGTCGGGGAAACAAAAGATTGCGATTCCGGAAAGCACGACGCCGGTCGACCCGGAAAAGCGCATCGTTATCCGCAACGCCCAAGGCAATAACCTGAAAAATGTCGATATCGCTCTGCCGGTCGGCCTACTCACATGTATTACCGGCGTATCCGGTTCAGGGAAATCGACTCTCATCAACGATACGCTCTATCGCTATGTTGCGCGCGCAATTAACCGAGCCGGCACCCTGCCAGCACCTTGCGATGAAATCGAAGGCATTGAATATTTCGATAAAGTCATTGATATTAATCAAAGCCCTATAGGCCGAACGCCACGTTCGAATCCGGCCACTTATACCGGAATTTTTACACCCATCCGGGAATTATTCGCAGCAACGCCTGAAGCCCGATCACGCGGCTATACGCCGGGGCGCTTCAGTTTCAACGTCAAAGGGGGGCGTTGCGAGGCCTGCAAAGGCGATGGAGTCATCAAAGTCGAAATGCATTTCTTGCCGGATATTTTCGTACATTGCGACGTCTGCGGCAGTAAACGTTATAACCGTGAAACGCTGGAAATTCGCTACAAAGGCAAAGCAATCAACGAAGTATTGGATATGACCGTCGAGGACGCCGCGCAATTTTTCAGTGCCGTCCCGGTGTTATCCAAAAAACTGCACACTTTGACCGAAGTGGGATTGAACTACATCACACTCGGACAAAATGCCGTCACGCTTTCCGGCGGCGAAGCACAACGCGTCAAACTCGCTAAGGAACTGTCGAAACGCGATACCGGAAAGACGCTCTATATTCTCGACGAGCCCACAACCGGCTTGCATTTCCACGATATCAAACAATTATTGCGCGTATTGCATACATTACGAGATCACGGCAACACCGTAATCGTCATCGAACACAACCTGGACGTGATCAAAACGGCCGATTGGATTATTGATATGGGGCCGGAAGGCGGCGACGGGGGCGGTTTACTGGTCGCCGAAGGCACACCGCTACAATTGAGTGAAAACAACACCTCGCATACCGGGCATTATTTAAAACGATTTTTTTGCTGATTTAACAAATTAACTCGAATTTTTAAGCGCTGGCTTAATCTTATTCGCTATCTTCATATCCTTCATGGTAAATATTACAGAATAAGTATTGATACTATTCGCACTTCAAATTTCGGCGATGCTTAAGGAGGCACCGGGGTGATCGGTCGATTTTTGCTCCTCGGCAACTGCTCCTGCGTTGCCCTACCTCCTGCATCCATGCAGTCGTCGGCAATGGCTGAGTTACATGGATGTAATGAATGCAGAAAA
>SLIO01000479.1 GCA_007135635.1 Methylomicrobium sp.
ATGCTGAACACATCGAATTTACTCGATAACCTCAAGTCCAATCAGGACGATTTACTAAGTATTACTGAAAAAATGCATAAGGTTGAAGGCATAGCGATCAATACCGGCAATAATGCCGAAAATAGTCTATCGTCGGTCAATACAATTAGCCATTCGTTAACCCATATCAATGAAAATATTCATTCGGTTACCAATGTCATCACCGCGCTGATCGAAGATAGTAAAAAAGTTACCGAATCGTTATCGATGATTACCGGTATCGCCGACCAAACCAATCTGTTAGCGCTCAATGCCTCGATCGAAGCCGCCCGTGCCGGCGAATATGGACGTGGTTTCGCAGTCGTCGCTGAAGAAGTCAAAAACCTGTCCGATCACACAAAGAATGCGGCGTTGGAGGTCGCTAAAACACTCAATTCCTTCAATAAGCGCGTCAATCAAATGCATGCTGAAGCCGAATCATCCGCCGAACTTTCCCAGGAAATCATGGAAAAAGTTGATACATTCCGGAATCAGTTTGCTGATCTATCAGTTTCGGCGAAAGCATCTGTCGGCTATATCAGTTACGCCAAGGACAAAACCTTCGCGCTATTAACCAAAGTCGATCACATCATTTATAAACAGAACGGCTATATTGCGATCGAAAACCTAAAGCGTTGCCCACAGGCCGATGCAATCGATATCGATCATCAGCATTGCAGGCTCGGCAAATGGTATTTCGACGGGCTTGGGTATGAGCAATTTAGATCCACGCAAGCCTATGTAAGATTGAATAAACCTCACGATGACGTGCATAAATTCACTCGCCGTGCCTATGAATGTTCACGAGCCAACTGGCAAAGCAATAAAGCAATTATTGATAATATAATCAGCGACATGCAACATTCTGAAGATGCCAGCGCCGAAGTCATGACACTAATCAGCGAGATGGTTGAAGAAAAGCATGCAAGTTTGTCTTAGTACTGCACCATTCTTATATTGACGACTCGAAATATAGATAATGTTTGACTTAAATCCAAGAAAGCTTATTGTGTCCATAACCCATCAAAAGAAAATGGATGCTGCACTAGCGAAGAAATAGGCCAATAATCAAAGGTAGATTGTCGATACCGGTTTTCTCGCCTTGCTCCCGAACAAAATAGCTTTGCCATAAGCTGCAAATAAGATCGCACGAAGTACATGAATAATGAAACGAGCCTTACCAATGCCGGATCAGTTGTTTCGATCACCGGAAGCGTTGTCGATATCCGGTTCGATCGCTGTTTGCCGCCCATTCATACGATTCTGTATGCCGGTCATGATCGCCGAGTCATCATCGAGGTATTGACGCAGCTCGACGATTCACGGGTTCGCGGTATCGCAATGACACCGACACAAGGATTGGCCCGAGGCATGTCGGTCGAAAACTCGGGCGGCCCTTTAAAAGCGCCGGTCGGCAAAAACATTCTGTCGCGCATGTTCGATGTATTCGGCCGTCCCATCGATCGCTTGCCGATGCCGTCCGATATCGAATGGCGCTCGGTTCATCAAACGCCTCCGCCGCTGGCGCGTCTTTCAACTAAGTCGGAACTGTTCGAAACCGGTATCAAGATCATCGATGTATTGGCGCCTTTGGAACGAGGCGGCAAGGCGGGATTATTCGGCGGCGCCGGAGTCGGCAAGACGGTTCTGCTTACCGAGATGATTCATAATATGGTCGGGCAACACGAAGGCGTGAGTCTGTTTTGCGGTATCGGCGAACGCTGCCGTGAAGGTGAAGAGTTGTACCGGGAAATGACAGATGCCGGGGTATTGCCGAACATGGTCATGGTATTCGGACAAATGAACGAATTGCCGGGAAGCCGGTTTCGGGTCGGTCATGTCGCGTTGACGATGGCTGAATATTTCCGCGATGACGAACGCCGGGATGTCCTACTGCTGATCGACAATATTTTCCGTTTCATTCAGGCCGGCTCCGAAGTTTCCGGGCTCATGGGGCAAATGCCTTCGCGCCTGGGTTATCAATCGACGATGAGCACCGAACTGTCGCAATTGCAGGAACGCATTGCCAATACCGATACCGGCGCGATCACATCGATACAAGCCGTTTATGTGCCGGCCGACGACTTTACCGACCCTGCCGCGGTTCATACCTTTTCTCATTTGTCGGCCTCTATCGTGTTGTCTCGAAAGCGAGCAAGCGAGGGGCTGTTTCCTGCGATCGATCCACTGCAATCCAACTCCAAGATGGCGACACCGCGTATCGTGGGCGAACGGCATTATCGAATCGCACAGGAAGTCAGAAGCACGTTGGCTCAATACGAAGATTTGAAAGACATCATCGCGATGCTGGGACTCGAACAGCTCTCGCGGGAAGATCGTAATATCGTGTATCGCGCCCGCCGTTTGGAACGTTTTTTGACGCAGCCGTTTTTCACAACCGAGCAATTCACCGGCCTGAGCGGCAAGCTCGTTAGCCGCAACGATGCGCTGAACGGTTGCGAGCGCATTCTCAACGATGAGTTCAAGGATTATCCCGAAAGCGGACTTTATATGATAGGTTCGATTGACGAAGCCAAAAAGTGAGTCCACTATGAAGCCGTCATCGATGCATCTTAAAATCTTGTTGCCTTTCCGGGTATTCGCCGAGCACGAGGACATCAGTCGGATCATTGCCGAGACTTCCCAAGGCTCGTTCGGCATATTGCCGAACCGCCTGGATTGCGCTGCGGCTTTGGCTCCGGGCATTCTAACCTATGAAACGGCGTCGGCTGACGAGGTTTATTTGGCCATTGATCAAGGCGTGCTAGTCAAGATTGGAAGCGAGGTCCTGGTATCGGTGCGCAACGCCATCGGCGGTATCGAATTGGATCGATTGCGCGAGGCTGTGGAGCACGAATTTCTTGAATTGGACGAACACGAAAAAAACGTTCGCTCGGTCATGGCTAAACTGGAAAGCGGTTTTGTCCGGCGCTTTATGGAGTATCATCGTGGCTGAACCAAACGATAAAAAAAAGCGGTCTACCGACTCGCCGTTGAGCCGTCAAGTCGGTGCAAAGGCCGAACGCAAGCTCGAAGCCCAACGGCAAGTGAATAAGACAATCTGGTTCGGCTTGGGTTGGTTCGGCTTGATCGGCTGGTCTGTCGCCATTCCAATGTTACTGGGAACCATCGTCGGTTTATGGCTAGACAGTCGATATCCCGGCTCCCATTCCTGGACCTTGATGTTATTGATCGGGGGATTGATGCTTGGGTGCTGGAACGCCTGGCGTTGGGTGTCCGAAGAAGAAACCCGAATCCATAAAAAACAGGATAAAAATGATGACTGAAAATCTGATGTTGGCACTGGCTTTCGGGGCCGGCAGCTTGCTGGGGATGTTTTTTTTCGGAGGACTTTGGTGGACCGTGCAAAAAGGCCTTCAGTCAAAACGTCCCGGACTCTGGTTTTTTAGCAGTATGCTGCTTCGAACCGGCATCACGCTGGCCGGTTTTTATTGGTTGGCTGCCGATCATTGGCCAAGGCTTTTGGCTTGTCTATTAGGCTTTGTCGTTGCTCGTTTCATCGTCGTTCGGTTGACCCGTTTCGAATCGATAAAATTGCCCGAAACTGTCGAGGAATAAGCACATGCGTTTGAGTTCAGATCAAATCATTTTTTGGCAATACGGTTTTATTAAGCTTAACGGCACGATCGTGACGACTTGGGCTATTATGCTAGTGTTGGTTGTCGGTGCGATTCTGATCACTCGAAACCTAACCAGAAGCCTAGAAAATAAACGCTGGCAGAGTGTTCTGGAAGTCATCGTCATTACCCTGAATCAACAAATCGAGGAGGTCGGCCTGAAGCGACCGGAAAAATACCTCGGGTTTCTGGGTACCTTATTTCTGTTTATCGTCACCGCCAATCTGTTTGCGATTTTACCCGGCTATGAACCGCCGACCGGTTCGTTATCGACGACGGCAGCATTGGCCATCGCCGTTTTCATAGCCGTGCCGTTTTACGGTATTGCCGAGCAAGGCTTTGGCGGTTATTTAAAGTCCTACTTAAAGCCGACGCTGATTATGTTGCCGTTCAATATCATCGGTGAATTATCCCGCACCTTGGCATTGGCCGTGCGTCTGTTCGGCAATATGATGAGCGGTACGATGATTGTCGCGATATTGTTAGTTGTGACACCCTTGTTTTTTCCGATTATCATGAATGCATTAGGTCTACTAACCGGCATCGTGCAAGCCTATATCTTTACGATACTGGCGACAGTGTATATTGCTGCGGCCACCCGCCGTCATGATTGACGACATGCGAAGGTAAAGTATGCATCGCGTACCCATTACGGGACAAATTATACCCATCGTAGATCAAAATTCGGCACCGGGGGCCGTCAAAGGACGCCGTGAATACGTCCATGTAGGCTCTATGCCAGCATCCATGCTGGCAAAGCCTTTGTCAGGCACCCCGGTGCCTCCTTAGGCACTGCCGAAATTTGAAGTGCGAAAGGTATAGCCGGGATAATACCTTTGCAAAGGCTGCGCAGCATACCTTACAAAACTAACATCAAAAATTAGAGGAGTCATTATGGATATTATCGCTTACATTGCCGTCGCATCGATCATGACCGCTGGCATTACCATCTGCATTGGCAGTATTGGGCCAGCTTTGGGTGAAGGAAAAGCGGTTGCAGCCGCATTAACGGCATTGGCACAACAACCTGATGCTGCGGCAACAATTACCCGAACGCTGTTTGTTGGTCTGGCCATGGTCGAATCGACCGCCATTTATTGTTTTGTCGTGTCGATGATTCTGGTCTTCGCCAATCCCTTTTGGAATTATGTGATAGCCCAGACAGCGGGGCAGTAAAGCCATGCTAATCGACTGGTTCACCGTTTTCGCTCAACTTGTCAACTTCTTGATTTTGATGGCTTTGTTGAAGCGCTTTCTTTATAAGCCCATCATGCAGGCGCTGACCGATCGCGAAAACAAAATTGCCGGACAGCTGGAAGAAGCCCGAAAAATAAAGGCCTCTGCCGAACGAGAACGCATCGAATATGTCGACAAAATTGAACGTTTCGAGCAGCAGCGCGAGAGCCTTTTGAAACAGGTACATGATGATGCGGCTCATGAGCGCGAAAAACTGATTAAGGCGGCAAGAATTGAAGCCGATGAGCTTCGTTCCGCCTGGCAGCAAGCGCTAAAAAACGAGCAAAATCGCTTACACCGGGAACTCATGCGAAATACCCGGGAGGAAGTTTTTGCCATCAGCCGTAAAACGTTAGCCGATTTGGCTTCGGTTAGCCTGGAGCAGCGTATTTGCGAAGCCTTTCTCCAACGTCTGCACACGCTCGACGACTCCGATAAAAATCGGCTTAGCGATGCAATCCAATCGTCATCGGATCCAATCCGGGTCCGTAGCGTTTTCGCTCTGATACCGGAACTGAAAAACGCGATAAAACAAGCCGTCAGCGACGTATTTAAAGTTAATGCCACGATTGAATTCGATGTCGATGCCGATCAAATCAGCGGCATCGAACTGAGTGCGAATGGACGGAAACTTTCCTGGAACATCGCAGAATACCTGCAAAACTTTGAGAGCAGTATAGACCGGACACTAACGGCTAAAACCGTATCTCAGAGCCATTCCGGACCCGATGCTCATGTCGTCTGATCAGTTAGCAAGCGTTCTGGAGAGCGCCTTCGAGAACATCAAACAGGCTCGTGAAACCTTTAGCCCGCAAATGACCTTGCAAGAGGTGGGCACGATCACAACCGTGTCTACCGGCATCGCCAAAGTTTCCGGTTTGCCGGGCGTGGGTTTTGAAGAGTTGGTCAGGTTTCCGAACGATTTATACGGCATCGCCTTCAATGTCGAAGAGGACGAGACCGGCGTCGTGCTGCTCGGCGATTATTGGCATTTGCAGGCCGGCGATGAAGTCGAACGCACCGGCCGGGTGATGGACGTGCCGGTGGGCACAGGACTCATTGGACGCGTGCTCGACCCGCTAGGTCATGCCATGGACGGAAAAGGACCGCTCGATTTTAGCGAGCGCCGCCCGATCGAGCGCGAAGCGCCTGCGATCATGGACCGGTCTCCAGTAACCGTGCCGCTGCAAACCGGAATTAAAGTCATCGACGCATTGATCCCGATCGGACGTGGTCAGCGCGAACTGATCCTGGGCGATCGGCAAATCGGCAAAACCTCCATTGCGATCAACACGATACTTAATCAGCGCAATCAAAATGTCCTATGTATTTATTGCGCGATCGGCCAAAGGGCTTCGGCCGTGTCTCAAGTGATCGCCACCTTACAGGAAAAAGGCGCGATGGATTATACGGTGGTCGTGGTCACGGGCGGCCACCGCCCATCCGGTCTAGCCTATATCGCGCCTTATGCGGCGACCAGCATAGCCGAATATTTCATGGAACAAGGTCGTGACGTTCTGATCGTCTATGACGACTTAACCCATCATGCCCGCGCTTACCGTGAGCTTTCATTATTGTTGCGGCGACCGCCGGGACGCGAAGCTTTTCCCGGCGATA
>SLIO01000147.1 GCA_007135635.1 Methylomicrobium sp.
CGTCCTAAACGTTTTGACTTTGGCAGAAGTTAGCCGAAGTGTTTAGGTCAAACCGAAACGTTGGAGACGGGTTAAATAACCCGTCCCGCATAAGTGGCTACGACTGGCCACTGCTCGGACAATTGGCTTCAGCAAGCTGAAGCATCTTGCTAATCAGGTCACGTTTTGGCGTTAGCGTATTGGAAACACCGTAGCCCGGTCGTTTGCAGCCGCGGAGCGAACTTTTCGAACGCCATTTCGGCGCATCGCCCGGTGCGTTCCGGCCCAGTTAGAGGTCGCCCGTCAATTCAGCGCCAACTCAGCACGCAAGCGTACCGCCATCAGATCGACGAAGGAACGGATTTTGGCCGACGAGTGGCGGCCCTCGCGATGCAGGATATGGACGGGTACCGGGGGGCTTTCGAATTCGCCGAGCACGATCATCAATTTGCCGGTTTGTAACGGCTCGGCGATTTGATAATTCAGCAGGCGGGTGATGCCCAATCCGGCCATGGCCGCGCCGGCCGCCGAGTCGTTGTCGCTGACGCTCAATACCGGTTGCAACTTGACCGTCCGCGCCTGACTATCGTGCTGAAAGCGCATTTCATTGTTCGGATTCAAGCCGCGCGCTAGGATGATGCGATGTTTGGCTAAATCGTCCGGCGTTTGCGGAATGCCGTGTTCGGCCAGATAATCCGGCGATGCGCACAACACTCGTCTTACCGATCCGACTCGCATCGCCCGGTACGACGAATCCGGCAATTCGGCGATGCGGATTGCCACGTCCACGCCTTCTTCGAGCATGTTGACCACCCGGTCGACGAACAGCGCGTTCACTTCCACTCCCGGATAGCGGCGTAAATACTCGACGATGCCCGGCATGACGAACGAGCGGCCGAACAATACCGAGGCAGTGACGGTAAGTTGGCCGCGCGGTTCGGCATTGATGCCCAGCGCCGCGTCGTCGGCTTCGTCGGCCAGGGCGATGATGCGCTTGGCGTCTTCGTAATACTTCTGACCGGCCTCGGTCATTCGCACATAGCGGGTAGTGCGGTTCAGCAGTTTAACGCCCAAGCGGTCCTCCAATGCCGCCACCGCCCGCGTCACCGCTGGCGGCGACATGTGCAGCTTGCGCGCGCCGCCGGCAAAGCCTTCGGCTTCGACCACCGCGCACTGTTTGAAGCCATCCGCAGCCAACTGGGCATGGTACCGAATTTCTTGCGGGTGTTCGCCCACTCGCCGGATGCTTTGAAAGCCTTTCTCGGGACCACATCGCGGGCCACGGATCGTTGGACGCAGCTACCCGCGAACGCATCGCTCTGGCGCTGGCGCAGCAGAACGAATGCGAATACTGCCTGTCCGCCCACACTGCCATCGGCCGTAAATCCGGTTTGATCGGGACGGAAATCGAAGCCAATCGGGCCGGTACCAGCCAGGACGCCAAAGCGGCGGTGGCGGTCCGCTTCGCCCGCGCCTTGGTCGAGCATAAAGGCGAGGTCACCAATGCCGAATTGCAGTCCATGCGTGACGCAGGTTTCAGCGAGGCCGACATCGTCGAGGTGATCACCCACGTCGGCATGAACATCCTGACCAATATCCTGGGCAAAGCCAGCCGGGTCGATATCGACTTCCCGAAAGTGACGCTGAAACAGGCCGCTTGAGCCTGAACCGGGCGAAGCATACGGACGAACTTACGCCCGGTTTATTACACTGAATGGAATATGTTATTGCAAATTAGGCCTATTCAACACATCAGATAATTGTGCCAGAGTACCATTAATGATCCACACCAGGAGTAAAGGCCATGGACCGTGCATTCACCAAAATCAGTTTCACACCCGATGTACAAGCGGTTCAAGCCGAAATGGGCAGCCGTATGGCGTATCGAGCGGCCGAACTCGACGAAGCCGAAACGGTGGCGCTGAGTGCCTTCGAACAAGCATTCATTGCCGAGCGCGACAGCTTTTATCAAGCCACGGTGAACCAGACCGGCTGGCCCTATGTTCAGCACCGCGGAGGACCCGTGGGATTCTTGAAAGTATTGGACGAACGGAACATCGGTTACGCTGATTTCAGCGGCAACCGCCAGTACATTTCTGTAGGCAATTTACGCGGCGACGACCGGGTTAGTCTGCTACTAATGGACTACCCGGGGCGGCAACGCCTGAAAATCTGGGGTCGGGCACGCGTCGTCGACGAGCGCGCCGAGCCGGAATTGCTGGCCAAGCTGGAGTTGCCGGATTTTCGCGCTCCGGTTGAGCGCGTCATCGTGATCCGAGTCGAGGCTTTCGACTGGAATTGCCCCAAGTACATCACGCCACGCTACAGCCAGAAAGAAGTCGAAGCTCTGCTGGCTCAAGCCCACAGCCAACCCGCGACGGAGGAAAAACAAATCCCTCGTACATTGTGCACCGGCGCATTGCCGTTGACCATCAGCGGAATTCGCCAATTGACGCCGCGCGTTCGCGCTTACGAACTGCGCCATGTCGACGGAGAGCCGCTGCCTGCCTACCGGGCCGGGGCGCATCTGCGCGTACCGATCGCTCTACCCGACGGCAGTTTGACCAGCCGAGCGTATTCATTGACCGACGCGCCGGGCGATCCGGATTGCTACCGTATCGCGGTATTGCGGGTGCAAGACGGCGACGGGGGATCGCGCGCATTGCATGACGGCTGGCAGGTGGGAACACGCATCAACATCGATGCGCCCGAGAACTATTTCCCGCTGCACGACGATGACCGCCAGGCGCTGTTGATTGCGGGCAGTATCGGCATCACGCCGATCAAGGCGATGGTCGAAGAATTGGCCGCGAGAGGTATGGATTTTCAATTGCACTATACCGGCCATACTCCGCACGAAATGGCCTTTGTCAATGACCTGCAGCGGCGGTTTCCCGATCGTTGCCGGTTTTATTTCAGCCAATCGCAAAATCCGACCCGGCTGGACGTTTCGGCGTTGCTCAGTCGTCTATCCGCCGAAACCGTCATTTACGTCTGCGGTCCAACCCGCCTGATAGAAAGCGTTCGCCAAAACGCCCGCCGGCTCGGCATCGCCGACAAACGGGTGCAATTTGAAAGTTTCATTTAACCAAAGGAGAATAGAATGATAACGCTATACGACATGTCACTATCCGGCAACTGCCATAAAGTTCGATTATTATTGAACTTGCTGGGGTTGTCCTATCAAACCCAAGCAGTGGATTTGCGCGGCGGCGAGCAGCGTAGCCCGGACTATTTGCTGCGTAACCCGTTCGGTCAGGTACCGGTGCTGGATGACGACGGGCGGATCATTCGCGACAGCCAAGCCATTTTAGTCTATCTGGCCAAACGCTATGGCGGAGAACAGTGGTGGCCGGACGATGCCTACCAGCTGGCGCAGATCGCCGCTTGGCTCTCGACCGCTGCCAACGAAATCTTCCACGGTCCCGCCAAGCTGCGCCTACATCATAAGTTCGGCGGCACTATCGATACGGAAATGGCTCAACAAACCGCCGAAAAAGTGATGGCCATTATCGATCGCCATCTGCAAAGCCGTGATTGGCTGGTCGGCGACAACGTTTCTATCGCCGACATTGCCGTTTATCCCTATTTGGCGCTGGCACCGGAAGGCGGCATAGACATCGTCGCTTACCCTAATATCGTCGCCTGGTTTCAACGCATCCGCTTCTTGCCCGGTTATGTTGCCATGCCCGGCATGTGGCCGACTTGATTCACTCACTGCTCGACAACGGAGAACCATCATGACCCAAGAAATCAAAGCCCCCGTCCCACCCTTTACCTTTGATACCGCGGCGCAGAAAGTACGCATGGCCGAAGATGCCTGGAACTCGCGCGATCCGGAGCGCGTGGTATTGGTCTATACCGAAGACACTGTCTGGCGCAACCGCTCCGAATTTCCGCAAGGCCGCGAACAGGTGCGGCAATTTCTGCAACGCAAATGGGCCAGGGAGCTAGATTACCGCTTGATCAAGGAACTCTGGGCGTTTACCGACAACCGCATTGCCGTGCGCTTTGCCTACGAATGGCACGACGATTCCGGTCAATGGTTCCGCAGTTATGGCAACGAGAATTGGGAATTCAACCCGCAAGGCTTCATGCAACGACGCTTTGCCAGCATCAATGATCTGCCGATCGACGCGGAGCAACGTTTATTCCATTGGCCACTGGGCCGCCGACCCAACGATTACGCCAGTCTGAGTGATTTGGGATTGTGAACGGTGACGGTCGACGCGACGGAGCTTCGATGACAACCATGGCTGCCGAGCGCCCGTAGCTTCGATAATCGCGACGACGGCGTTGCGCCCACTAGAGTGCACTGCCATTAAGAAAAGGACTTTTCCGTTCGCCCTGAGCCCTTCGGCTGCGCTCAGGAGAGCCTTGTCGAAGGGTGAATGGAGAAGTCCGAGTCGATAAATTAAGCCGTCCATGGTTCGACAGGCTCACCACGAACGGCTTAACTTAATGGCATTGCCCACTAGAGTGGCGAACCCTGTGGACGAAAAACGTTTTCAACATTGACACCAAGCCGGCAAATGCACCCATCCGACGGACCTTTTTTCGTCATCGAGACTAGATCCGCCATTGGCTTTACCTTCCGTCGGTCAACAGGTAAGGACAGGCTCACCCGCGCCGCCAGTCATGATAGCGACGCAGCCAATTCAACACCGAAACCGGCGCATGCGCGCGCTTCCAAACGCCGGCCGCGTATTTGTTGGCTTCGGCCAGGGTCGGGTAGATATGGATTGTGCCGAGAATTTTGTTCAGTCCGATGCCGTGCTTCATCGCCAATACGAATTCGGCGATCAAATCGCCCGCATGTTCACCGACTATCGTCACGCCCAAGATTTTATCCTTGCCGGTCTCGGTTAGCACTTTGACGAAGCCGTGCGCCTCGCCGTCGGCGATCGCGCGGTCCAGATCATCGATGCCGTAAGTCACGACTTCGTAGGGTATGTTTTGCTGTTTGGCTTCTTGTTCGTTTAGACCGACCCGCGCAACTTCGGGGCTGGTGAAGGTCGACCACGGTATCACCGAATAATCGGTGCGGAATTTCTTGAACGTGCCGAACAAGGCATTGACGGCGGCATACCAAGCCTGATGGGCGGCGGTATGCGTGAATTGATAAGGGCCTGCAACATCGCCGACCGCGTAGATGTTCGGATAGTTGGTGGCTTGGAACGGATCGGTTGCGATTGTTTTGTGGGGCGATAACATAATACCTAATGCTTCGATACCGTAACCTTCGATATTCGGAGCCCGACCAATCGCAACCAGCACATGGTCGAACGGGATGTTTACCATTTTTCCTTCGTTTTCGGCGATCAGGATTTTTTCGCCGTTATCGATGATAAATTCCTTCGCGGTATGTTCCAGTCTCAAATCGACGCTATCCTTTTTAAAACTTACCATCACCGCTTCGGACGCTTCCGGGTCTTCGCGGACTAACAGGCGCGGCGCCATTTCCACTAGCGTCACTTGGCTTCCGAAACGGGCGAAGCATTGCGCCAATTCGCAGCCGATCGGTCCGCCACCTAAAACTAATAAGCGTTTCGGCAATTCGCGTAAGTTCCATAAATTGTCCGAAGTGAGCGGTTCGATGCTGTCCAGGCCGGGTATCGGCGGCACGAACGGGCGGGCTCCGGCGGCAATAACTATCGCTCGCGTGGTTAATGTTTTACCGCCTTCGGGCGTTTCGACACGGACCTCCCAGGGTGAGATGATTTTCGCTTCGCCAATCACGACCTCGACGCCCAAATCGGTATAACGTTCGATTGAATCGTGCGGCTCGACGGTTTTGACGACCGCTTGCACGCGCGCCATCACGTCGGCGAAATCGAAATCGGCGCTACTTTGTTTGATGCCGAATTCGTTGGCGCGCCGATGCAGCGATAACCATTTCGCCGAACGAATCAGCGCTTTCGACGGTACGCAGCCGGTATTGAGGCAATCGCCGCCCATTTTGTGTTTTTCGACCAGCGTGACCTTGGCTTTTACCGCCGCGGCAATATAAGCCGTCACCAAACCGCCCGAACCGGCGCCGATCACGACGATATTATTATCGAAACGCGCAGGCTTCGGCCAGTCGGCGAAAACTTTCCGGGCTTGTATATGCTCGACAATTTTCTTGGTCAGTAACGGAAAAATGCCTAATAAAGCGAACGAAGCCAACAATGTCGGCGACAAAATATCCGATAACGATTCGATTTGTGCGAGCTGGGTACCGGCATTGATGTAAACCAGCGTTCCTGCCAGCATACCGATTTGACTGACCCAGTAAAAAGTCGACAAGCGAATAGCAGTCAAGCCCATAGCCAGATTGATCATGAAAAACGGAAACAACGGTATCAAGCGTAGCGTGAATAAATAAAACGGACCGTCCCTTTCGATTCCGGCATCGATCGTTCGTATCGTCGAACCAAACCGATCTTTGACGAAGTCGCGAAACAAAAATCGCGCGGCCAGAAAAGCCAATGTCGCGCCGATCGTCGAAGCAAACGATACAATCACGGTGCCCCACAG
>SLIO01000163.1 GCA_007135635.1 Methylomicrobium sp.
CGCACCAATTCAGAACCCAACACAAGGAAGCCTTGGATGGTTTGCGAATTGCCCGTGCTTTGGTTGTCTGGTTTCATCAAGCCTTCGGTAGCCAAGGTAAGGGCTTCAAGCCCGGTCCTTTTATTCCACCCGAAGACCCCAGCCGCGAACTGCGCGACTTGACGATCCAGATAGAACAACTCAAGGCGCAACTGCAAGACGCCAACCAGCAAGCCGAATCGGATCAACTATTGATCGATTTGATCGCACGCGAAAAAGAACAGTATGCGGTTTTGGCCGAACAAATGGATTCCGAATCGCGCATCTTCGAGCAGATGGCTCAAGAACAGGAGCAACTTTTACAACAGGAACGGCAAGTCTTCGAAGCCCGCTTGCAAGCCGCATTAGAAAACCAAGCGCAAACCAGCCGAGAAATCGAAGCGACCGTCAAAAAGGCCGGCAGCATTGAGCCCTCACTTAATGAAGAACTCACCCGAATCCTTATCGATCAGCAATTGATTGCAACCGGTTGGGATGCGGATACGGAGCAACTGACTTACCAAAAAGGCGCAAGACCCGAAAAAGGCAAAAACAAAGCGATTGCCGAATGGCCCACCAAGGGCAAACAAAGCGCCGATTACGTGTTGTTTGCCGGATTGACGCCGATCGCCGTGGTCGAAGCCAAGCGCGAAAACGTCAATGTTGCCGGCAAAATCTCTCAAGCCGAACGTTATTCGCGCGGCTTTACACCCACCACAATCATGCAACCGGCATGGCAACAGCAGGGCCGCACTATCGCTTGGCCGGATCACGAAGACGGCCATTACCAAATTCCGTTCGTGTATTCCTGCAACGGCCGGCCATTCGTCAAACAACTCGCCGAACAATCCGGAACCTGGTTCCGTGACGTGCGCGAACCATCCAACCTAGCTAAACCCTTACCCGACTTTCACAGCCCCGAAGGTTTATTGGACAAACTGGCACGTAGCAAAGCAGCGGCGGAAGAAAAACTAAAACTAGAAGGCTTTGCTTATCTGCGTCTGCGCGATTATCAAAAAAATGCCGTACAAGCAGTCGAAGCGGCATTGGAAGTCAATCAAACCGATTGTCTGCTGGCGATGGCGACCGGTACCGGTAAAACCCGCACCATCATCGGGTTGATGTACCGGTTTTTGAAAACCGAACGCTTCAAACGCATTTTGTATTTGGTGGACCGTACCGCGTTGGGTCAACAGGCCATTGATGTCTTCAACGATGCGCCATTGGAACAAAATCAAACTTTATCGAAAATCTACAACGTTGCCGAGTTGGGCGACATGGCCGCCGAAGCGGAAACCCGGATTCAAGTCTCGACCGTGCAGGCCATGGTCAAACGTATCTTTCAATCCGACAATCCGCTTTGCATCGACGCCTACGATTGCATAATCGTCGATGAAGCTCATAGAGGTTACGCGCTGGATCAGGACATGACCGAAGGAGAGCTGGCAATGCGCGACACGGCACAATATTTATCCAGCTACCGCCGCGTCTTGGATTATTTCGACGCGGTTAAAATCGGCCTGACCGCCACGCCCGCCAAACACACCACCGAAATTTTCGGAAAGCCGGTGTACACCTATTCCTACCGCGAAGCCGTGGCAGACGATTGGCTGATAGACCACGAGCCGCCGATTCGGTACGAAACCTTGCTGATGCAAAAAGGCATTCGATTCGCCAAGGGCAGTCAGGTCAACGTCATCAATACCCAAACCGGCGCGGTTGAACTGGCTACGCTGGACGACGACATGAATTTCGATATCGAAGACTTCAATCGCCGCGTCATCAGTCCTGCCTTCAATAAAGTGATCTGCAAGGAATTGGTCAAAGAACTCGATCCGTTCGGCGACGAAAAAACCTTGATCTTCTGCGCCTCCGATCGTCATGCCGACATGGTCAAGCGCATCCTAGACCGGCTCTACAAAAAGATGTACGGCGACGACTATAACGAAGCGGCGGTCAAAAAAATCACCGGTCAAAGCGACAAAGTCAACCAATTGATTCGCCAATTCAAAAACGAACGCTACCCCAGCATTGCGATTACCGTGGACTTGCTTACCACCGGCATCGACGTGCCGAAAATCTGCAACTTGGTTTTTTTCCGCCGTGTGCGGTCGCGGATTCTCTATGAGCAAATGCTGGGTCGCGGCACGCGCCGTTGCGATGAAATCGGTAAAACTGTCTTTAGAATCTACGATCCGGTCGATATCTATGCAACGCTGCAGGAAGTCAGCGATATGAAACCGTTGGTCAAAGACCCCAGCGTCTCGATCGAGCAACTCATCGAAGAACTCAACAATTCCGAGAGTTTCACCGCTGCCGGAAATAAACCCGGAACCAATCATGCTCACGACGTACTGGATGCCCTCAGCCAACGTATCATGCGGATTCTGCGCAAAGCAAAAACCAAGGCCGCCACTAAACCGGCATTACAACAAAAGCTAGTCGAACTGGAAGGGCTGTGGGGCATCGCGCCGGAAAAACTGCATCAACATCTGCATCAACTCGGCCCGCAACAAGCGGCCCGGTTCATTCAGGGCAACGTTAATCTCATCAACCAATTGCAACAGGTCAAAAATCTGCTGGGCTCAGAATATTTCCCGCTGATTGCCGAACATGAAGACGAACTGAAAATTCGCGAACAAAGCTACGGCCCATACGACAAGCCCGCCGATTACCTGGAAAGCTTCAACGACTTTATCAAACGCCAAATCAACCAGTCGGCGGCGCTGGCGGTCGTGGTCAACAAACCGAAAGATTTAACCCGCGATCAACTACGCGAAATCCGTTTGTTGTTGGATCAACACGGTTACAGCGAAGCCAAACTGCAAAGCGCCTGGCGTAACCAAACCAACCAAGACATCGCTGCCGGCATCATCGGCTATATCCGCCAAGCGGCGATCGGCGAAGCGTTGATACCGTTCGAACAGCGAGTAACACAAGCGATGCAAAAAATTTACGCTTTGCATCTCTGGACGCCGGTGCAACGAAAATGGCTGGACCGGCTGGCGAAACAACTGAGCCACGAAGTCGTCATCGATCAACAATTCGTCAATCGCGTGTTTGCTAACGATGGCGGCGCAAAAAGGCTTAATCAGTTGTTGGATCAGCAGTTGGATGTCGTTCTGGACAAATTTAGTGAACAACTTTGGCAAACAGGTTAATGTCGGAACCATCAATCTATGCTAGGTGTTGCGTATGTTATTTAGTACTTCTATGATACATAAAATACTTTTTGTATTTTTCGTCATACGCAAAGTTTTTTGTATGATGAAAGTGCTTCCTTGATACAAGACAGAATAAACAAAAACAACTTTGTATTATTCTACTGTCAGAAGTTCTAGTTCCATTTTTTGAATATGACTCCCTACCTTCCAGACGCTTTACCGCTGAAAAACCTTGACTATGCACGGCTCATCACGCTGGTCGGCGAAGCCAATGCCGCTCTTGCCGAATATAGCGGCATGCTGCAAGGCATTGTTAATCCAGCGATTATGCTATCGCCGCTGACCAATCAGGAAGCCGTGTTGTCATCCAAAATCGAGGGAACACAGGCAACTGTAGAAGAAGTGTTGGAACATGAAGCGGGCGAACAATTCGATCAACATAAAAATACCGATATCAAGGAAATTCAAAACTATCGCAAAGCATTGATCTTGGCTCAACAAGACTTGGCGTCCGGACGCCGGATCACCTTAAGTTTACTGCTTCAGCTTCATCAAATTTTGCTGGATAGTGTTCGAGGACAGGCAAAAAATCCAGGGGAATTTCGCAAGGAGCAAAACTGGATTGGTCGTCCCGGTTGTAGCATGGAACAAGCTAGTTTTGTACCGCCTTCACCACTACAACTTTTGGATCATCTGGAAGCCTGGCAGGCTTACCTGGCAAGCAACGATTTCGATGTACTGGCACAAACCGCAATTATCCATGCGCAATTCGAATTGATTCATCCTTTCAAAGACGGCAACGGGCGCATCGGCCGGCTATTAATTCCACTGTTTCTTTACGCCAAAGGCAGGCTCCCGAGCCCCATGTTCTATCTATCGGATTATTTGGAAAGTCATCGCGATGAGTACTACGAGCGATTGTCGGCCATTTCTGAAGAAGGGGACTGGACGGGGTGGATCAAGTTTTTTTTACAAGCCGTCAGCTTGCAGGCAAAAAGCAATGTTCAGCGTGTGCGGTTCATCATGGCCTTATATGAACAAACTAAAGAGCAAGTGAGAGAATTGACCCACTCTCAGCACACCGCGCAATTGGTAGATACCTTGTTTGATCGACCCATTTTTCGGGTAAGCGATTTTGTCCAGCGCTCAGGGATCAACAAGCCTACCTTACATGGATTGCTGCGCCAGTTGATGCAACCTACCGGCCCGCTCACGATATTAAAGGAAGGTGCCGGACGCAGGCCGGCCATCTATGCGTTTCCACAATTACTCAATATCTGTGAAGGAAAATCGGTCCTTCCGGAACATTCACATTAATCACCCCTCCTAACATGAGCAATAACGAAATCGTCCAAAAACTTTGGAACCTCTGCGACGTGCTGCGCGACGACGGCATCAACTACTCGGATTATGTTACTGAGCTGGTCTTGCTGCTGTTCATCAAAATGGAATACGAAAACACCGAGGCCGGTATACTGCAAAAACACAAACTGCCGGAAGGCTGCCGCTGGCCGGATTTGACCAAGTTATCAGGCTTGAATCTGCTCAACCATTACCGGCAAATGCTACTGGATTTATCCAAAAGCGACGATCATCTGATTGCCGCCATCTATGCCGACGCGCAAACCCGCTTGCGCGAACCTCGGCATCTGGAACAACTGATCAAAAGCCTGGATGCCATCGACTGGTTCAGTGCCAAACGGGATGGCCTGGGCGATTTGTACGAAGGCCTGCTGGAGAAAAACGCCAGCGAAACGAAATCCGGTGCCGGGCAATACTTTACCCCGCGCCCGTTGATCGACAGCATCATCCGCTGCATCAAGCCGCAAGCCGGCGAATTGATTCAAGACCCGGCCGCCGGTACCGCCGGTTTCCTAATCGCCGCCGATGCCTATATCAAACAGCACACCGACGACCTCTACGAGTTGGATGAAAAAGCCCAACGCTTCCAACGCAACCAAGCCTTTGTCGGCATGGAATTAGTGCCGGGCACTCGCCGCCTGGCCTTGATGAATTGTCTATTGCACGGCATGGAAGGCGACGACGAAGGCGTGGTGCATCTGGGCAATACTCTCGGCCAAGCCGGTACCCAACTGCCTAAGGCCAATGTAATTCTGACCAATCCGCCGTTCGGCACCGCCAAGGGTGGCGAAGCCAGCGTTACTCGCGACGACTTCACCTACAAAACCAGCAACAAACAATTGGTGTTCTTGCAGCACATTTACCGCAGCCTGAAACCAGGCGGGCGCGCCGCCGTGGTGTTGCCGGATAACGTGCTGTTTGAAGCCGGCGTCGGCAGCGATATCCGCCGCGACCTGATGCACAAATGCAACCTGCACACGATACTGCGCCTACCGACCGGTATCTTTTACGCTCAAGGCGTGAAAACCAACGTGCTGTTTTTCAGCAAAGGTACAGCCGCCAATCCCAGACAGGAAGAAAACTGTACCGAGCAAGTCTGGGTCTATGATCTGCGTGCCAACATGCCCAGCTTCGGCAAGCGCACGCCATTCGGTGAACAGCATCTGGCACCGTTCGAAGCGGTATTCAGCGCTGAAAGCCGTCAGGAAGGCGAATGGAGTTTTACCGGCAAAGAAGATGATGTAAACAAAACGCCGGAAGAATCCCGCTGGCGTTGCTTCAGCCGCGACTGGATCAAAACTCAAAAAGGCGATTCGCTCGATATTGCCTGGCTAAAAGATCAGGACAGCATTGATGCCGCCAGCCTGCCGGAGCCGGATGTCTTGGCTGCCGAAGCGATGAGCGAATTGACCGAGGCCTTGCGGGAGTTGGATGGGTTGATGCAGGCGTTTGGGGCGGGTGATCAGGCGCAAGTACAAAAGGATTTATTAGCCGAGGTGTTGGGGTTGGAGATCAAAGTATGATTGACTCATACCCTGGCGAATGGGTGGAAGCTCTTCTTCCAAATATTTGTACCCCAAAACAATGGAGAACAATTTCTACTAAAGAATTAACTAAAGATGGATATGTTGTTTATGGTGCTAACGGTACTATTGGTTTCTATTCGGCTTATACGCACGAAAAGCCAACATTAATGGTTACTTGTCGTGGAGCAAGTTGCGGAAATTTACATATTTCTGTGCCTTACGCCTATATAAACGGAAATGCAATGGCTTTGGATAATCTACCCGAAAGGTTTATCCAACTGAAATATCTTTTTTATGCATTGAAAGCCAGAGGATTAGATGATGCAATATCCGGATCAGCGCAACCACAAATTACCCAACAAGGATTAGCAGAAGTAAATCTTCCAATAGCGCCTTTCGCCGAACAACGCCAAATCGCGGCCAAAC
>SLIO01000109.1 GCA_007135635.1 Methylomicrobium sp.
ATCATGATGAGTCGCGGTAATATCAAGAAAAGTCAGTTCGTCTGCGCCTTCTCGGTCATAGCGTCTAGCGATTTCGACCGGATCACCGGCATCGCGAATATCAACGAACTTAACGCCTTTGACGACGCGTCCGTTATCGACATCCAAACAAGGGATGATGCGTTTTGCCAGACTCATTGATCAATCGCCGAACGATTCAGCCAATTTCGCAGCTTCTGCAAAATCTAGCGTCCCTTCGTAGATTGCACGCCCCGTTATCGCACCGATAATACCATCACCAACATGCTTTCCTAGCGCCTTGATATCGTCGATATTGGTTATGCCGCCCGATGCGATCACTGGAATCCGGATCGAGCGGGCCAGTTCGGCGGTCGCCTCGACATTGACGCCGTTCATCATGCCATCGCGAGAAATATCGGTATAAATAATCGCTTCGACACCGTCGGCTTCGAACTTCTGCGCCATGTCGATAACATCGTGGTGGGACAATTTCGACCACCCGTCGATGGCCACTTTACCGTTCTTCGCATCGAGTCCGACAATGATATGCCCCGGAAATTCGATTGCGACATCCTTAATAAAGTGCGGCTCGCTGACCGCTTTAGTCCCGATGATGACATATTGCACGCCGGCTTCAAGATACGCCTGAATTGTATCTTCATCGCGAATACCGCCGCCGATCTGTACCGGAATATCAGGATACGCCGCAACGATACTTCGGATAATCGCAGCGTTTTTCGGCTTGCCGGCGAACGCACCGTCCAAATCCACTAAATGAATGCGTTTCGCGCCGGCTTCGACCCATTTCCCGGCAACACTCACCGGGTCATCCGAAAAAACCGTATCATCGTCCATATTGCCCTGCCGCAAACGGACACATTTTCCTTCTTTCAAATCGATTGCAGGTATCAACAACATAAGATCAACATCCTCAAGATTTTAATGCCGGATTAACCGGACGCCCTATCAATTAACGTTAAATTGTCCCATCCCACTGCAAAAAGTTTTGCAACAGCTGTAAGCCGGCTGATTGACTTTTTTCAGGGTGAAATTGCACGGCAAAAATATTTGCCTTCGCCAATGCGCAGGCAAATGGTTCCGGATAATCCGTAGTTCCGGAAACGACGGCCAGATCCTCGGGGTATGCATAATAGCTATGTACAAAATAAAATCGGCTGTCCGGTTCGATATTTTCCCAAAGCGGGTGCGGCTTTAGTTTGACCCGATTCCAACCCATGTGGGGAATTTTCAGCCGCTCGCCGTCTTTATCCTGAAGATTATCCGAAAAACGTCGCACATGGCCAGGAATGATATTCAAACACATTGTCGTTTTGCTTTCCTCGCTATCGGTCAATAAAGCCTGCATGCCCAAACAAATGCCGAGCATCGGCTTTTCTTTCGCGACCGTCTTGATTGTCGAAGCAAGACCTAAGGCATTGAGCGCTATCATACAATCGCCGATCGCTCCGACGCCGGGGAATACAACGCGATCGGCCCGTAAAATGGATTCGATATCGGATACGACACGGACTTCGGTACGAGGGTCCACATGTTGCAAAGCTTTTGCAATGGAATGCAAATTGCCCATTCCATAATCGATAATTGCGACTGATGACATAGTGAAGATAGAGTTACAGTGTTCCTTTGGTTGACGGCATCATTCCAGCCATTCTTGGGTCTTGTGCTACTGCCATGCGTAACGCGCGGCCCATCGCTTTGAAAATGGTTTCGGCAATATGATGCGCATTGGAACCTTTAAGGTTATCGATGTGCAAGGTCACGCCGGCATGGTTAACAAAGCCTTGAAAAAACTCGCGGAATAAATCGACATCGAAGCGGCCGATTGAGCCTCTAGGAAATTTGACATCGTACACCAATCCGGGACGACCTGAAAAATCGATCACGACGCGAGATAGTGCTTCATCGAGAGGCACATAAGCGTGTCCATAACGACACAAGCCTTTTTTATCGCCGACAGCCTGGGCAAAGGCTTGACCGAGTGTAATACCGATGTCCTCGACGGTATGGTGATCGTCAATATGCAAATCGCCTTGAGCTGTTATATCTAGATCGAACAAACCATGCCTGGCAATTTGATCCAACATGTGTTCGAGAAAAGGCACGCCGGTCGAAAAAACCGCACGACCGGTACCTTCCAAATTGATGGTTACAGATATTTGTGTTTCGAGAGTGTTGCGCTCGATTCGCGCGCTTCGTGAGGTCATAAAGACTGGGTTGTTAATAATAAGCGGGCTTATTCTACTATGAAAAAAATCAATTATGCAGCGATTCGCTGCTAATTAAAGGCTATTCTTATTTTGTAAGCTTAAACCTACATAAATTTCAGCATTGACTGACTTCTTTTTTAGTCATTTTGCGGCACAATATGCCGTCGCCAAAACATAGGAGTTAGGGATAGATTTCGACAGGGTGTCGCAAGGACGATCGCATAAGCCAACCACTCGGCGATAAACGCCTCGAATCGCAAGTCGATTCGAGGCTTTTTTATGCTTTATTCTCAGGCTGCCGCTGTCCGGGACGCTTTTTTACGCTCATGCTCCTGCAACAATTTCTTGCGCAAGCGGATCGATGTCGGCGTCACTTCAACCAGCTCATCCTCATCGATAAACTCAAGCGCCTGCTCCAGCGACATTTTCTGAATCGGCGTTAGAATCAAATTCTCGTCGGTTCCGGCCGCTCTGATGTTGGTTAGCTGTTTCGCTTTGGTCGGATTGACCACTAAATCGTTACTGCGCGAATGGATGCCGACCAGCATGCCTTCATAGACTTCATCGGCATGCACCAAGAACAACTCGCCACGCTCCTGTAATGCAAACAAGGCATAGGCCAATGCTTTGCCTTGAGCCATCGATACCAACACACCACGTTTACGCGCACCCAACTCGCCTTTCTTGATAGGTCCGTAATGATCAAAAACATGATACAGCAAACCTGAACCGGAGGTCGATGTCATGAACTCGGTCTGGAATCCGATCAAACCGCGTGACGGAATCATATATTCCAAGCGAATACGGCCTTTGCCGTCCGGCACCATATTTAATAAGTCACCCTTGCGCTCACCCAGTTTTTCCATGATCGTACCCTGATGAGTCTCTTCCACCTCGATCGTCACGAATTCGAAAGGCTCGCATCTCTCGCCATCGATTTCTTTGATAATGACTTCAGGCCTTGACACACCTAATTCGAAGCCTTCGCGGCGCATGTTTTCGATTAATACCGATAGATGCAATTCGCCGCGTCCGGACACCTTGAATTTATCCGGATCATCGGTATCCTCGACTTTTAATGCGACATTATGCTGCAATTCTTTTTGCAAACGGTCGCGAATTTGTCTCGAGGTGAGAAACTTACCTTCGCGGCCGGCAAACGGCGAGGTGTTAACTTGGAAGGTCATGGTCACGGTCGGTTCGTCGACCGACAAGGCCGGCAGCGCTTCGACCGCATCCGGATGACATAAGGTTTCCGAAATTTCCAGCTTATCGATGCCGGTAAACGCAATGATATCGCCGGCTTGAGCTTCCGACACTTCTACACGTTCTAGCCCATGGAAACCAAAAATTTGCAGAATACGACCCTTGCGAATAGCGCCTTCACGATTGATTAACGTCAACGGCATATTGGTTTTGACCTTACCGCGCTGAATACGTCCAATCCCGATCACGCCGACATAGGAATTGTAATCCAGGCTACTGACCTGCATTTGAAAAGGACCTTCCAAATCGACAGCCGGCGGACTGACTTTTTCAACGATCGTTTCAAACAATGGCGTCATATCGCCATCGGTCGCATCGGAATCCAGACCGGCATAACCATTCAGCGCAGACGCATAGACGATCGGAAAATCCAATTGCTCGTCGGTCGCGCCCAGGCGGTCGAACAAATCAAAGGTTTGATCGACCACCCAATCCGGACGGGCACCGGGACGGTCGATTTTATTGATCACGACAATCGGTTTTAAGCCCAGAGCAAACGCTTTTTGCGTCACGAAACGAGTTTGCGGCATCGGTCCGTCGACTGCATCGACCAACAGCAACACCGAATCGACCATCGACAGCACGCGCTCCACTTCCCCGCCGAAGTCGGCATGACCCGGCGTATCGACGATGTTGATATGATATCCGTTCCAATCCAACGCGGTATTTTTCGCCAGAATCGTAATACCCCGTTCCTTTTCAATGTCATTGGAATCCATAATACGCTCGGAAACCTTTTCATGGCTCTTGAACGTGCCGGATTGTTGTAACAATTTATCGACCAAGGTGGTTTTACCGTGGTCTACGTGCGCAATGATTGCGATATTTCTTAAATTTTCGATCACTTAAATAAACTCTGAAGATTAATGAATATGTGGCTGCCTGACCTCGTGACTGCGAAATCAGACGCCGGACATTGAGAAAGGCAAGATTGAACAATTAGTTAGCTTTGTTCCCAGGGTAGATCATGAAAGCGCCAACCTCCCCGATTGCCGCGATGTTTGTCTTCGTCGAGAGGCCCTTCGAAGCCTTCCAATATGTTGATAGGACGAGAAAACCCAGCCGACTTCAAGGCAAGTGCCGCATCCACCGACCGCTGCCCGCTTCGGCACAGTAACAGCACCGGCGCATTTTTATCGGGAATTGCTTCGGCTACCTGCTCGACAAACGCGGTATTAACTTGCCAGTCCGGAAATTCTTTCCACGAAATATGCACCGCACCGATCGGGTGGCCGACGTGGCTATGTTCCATTTTAGTCCTGACGTCGACCAATACAGCGCTCGGGTCGGTTTGCAATAATTGCCAAGCTTGTTTTGGTTCTAAATTTTCTACCATAATGAGTTCGATCGACTAAATTAACGAAGGGTATTCGGAGGACGTTGTCCAAAAAGATCGCGGCGGATTCGATTTCTCGCTCTTAACCCGTTAGAATTTGAATAGAATTATCTTTTTCTACCAATGAATTGAGCTTCATTCCTGAGTCCTAAACTTATGCCGCCTATCGATCCGTTTTCCCGATAATAAATCAACTCTAATTCGGCAAATAATTCCAATAATTCACCTTCAGCTAATAAAAAGTCGGGATTGCTCGGTCCTCGTTCAACGACTTTCTCGCGGGTATACGTCTGATAAAATAATAAACCGCCGGGATTCAACGCGCCTATTATCGCATCACACAGACTCCGGTCAAGAAATCGACTGATTACAATGACATCGAAACGACATCCGGAGAAAGCGTTTTTATCGACGGCGCATTGCCGCGCCTGAATAGCCAAGCCTTGCTTGTCGGCTACATGCTGCAATTTTTCTACCGCTACGGCCGATATATCCCAGGCAAAAACAGCCAAGCCCGCCGCTGCAAGCAATCGAGCATTAGCGCCTAAACCGCAAGCCAAATCCAAAGCCGCACCCTTTTGCGGCAACAAAAAAGCATTTTCCGATAAAACCTCAGCCGGACGGTATTCCGAAATATTGGCTTGCCGGTATAAGGCATCCCATTTTGCCGAAATTTCTTTAATTACGTTAGATCCCGTCAATACCAATCCGCCTGGGCAACCATTCCTGTAAAAAATCCAAAAATTTTCTGACCTTGGTAGACAAATATTTTCGATGCGGATAAACGGCATGTATATCCAGAGGCGCTAATCCATAGTTTTCCAATACCGGGATTAACTTCCCTTTTTCGATATCCTTACCGACGATGTATCTAGGTAACATCACCATTCCTAAGCCCTCTATCGCGCCGACTCGAATCGGATCGGCCACATTGGCGACGATGCGTCCTTTTACCTTGATCATCAAATCGCCGTAAGGTCCCTTAAACCGCCATTGATCTCTTGGCGGAATCGACCAATTGACCAAACAACTATGATCGGTCAAATCCTCGGGCGTTTTAGGAATGCCATATTGTTGAAAATATGCCGGCGCACCACAAACCACCAACGGTGAACTGGCCAGTTTGCGGGCAATCATACTGGAATCTTCGACACCCCCCAAATTAATCGCTAAGTCAATGCCCTCATCGATTAAATCGCCCATATTGCCTTGCAAAATGATCGTGACTTCCAAATCGGGGTGCAACTTTAGAAACGCCGATATCGCTGGCGCAATTTGGGTGGCGCCGATCACTTGCGGCGCACTGATTTTCAGCGTTCCGCGGGGCTCGGTCTGCAGTTGCGTTACCGCAGCCTCCATTTCCTCAATATCATCCAATACCTGTTGGCAGCGCTCCAAATACGATGCCCCCATTTCAGTCAGACTGAGGCTACGCGTGGTTCTATTAAACAGCCGAGTGCCTAAATGTTCTTCCAATTGCATGATATGCTTGGTCGCCATGGCTCTCGAAATATCTAAATCGCGCGCACCACCGGCAAAACTGCCGGCCTTCGCCACCCGAACGAAAACATTCATACTGGTTAATTTGTCCATTTATCTCTCTTTGAGTTTCA
>SLIO01000372.1 GCA_007135635.1 Methylomicrobium sp.
CTTGAATTCGGCCAGGATGATTTTATTGACGGAGTGCTCGCCAGCATTAAGTTTTCGGCCTGTAATGAGCGCCGCCGATTTTGCCGACAATGCGCCGTAAAACGGAGCTGCAATCAAATTCGCCAAAATGGTAAATGTAAAAAATCCAGCGATAAAAAAACTGAGAAAAAACAGCGGCCATAAAACCCAGCTTAACCATGACAACCAGTCCGGGATGAAATGCGCTATCAGATCGGCCACATAATAATAACCGAGTACCAATACCGCACTATACAGCACAAGATTGATCAAAACCGGAATTACGATGAATTTACGCAATTCCGGCTTAAGCGTCCAACGGAGGCCGCGAAATAAACAACTCACCGCCCAAGCCGGGTTATTGCCTTTTTTGGAAAATTTCATGATTTAAGACTCTCCATGCCATTTTCCGATGGATTCAATACCACGCCGCGTTCGGTCACGATCGCCGCAATCAATTCGGCCGGCGTCACATCAAATACCGGGTTCCAAGCGCTGACCAAGGATTCCTGATTGTAACTATCCGGTAACAATTCATTCGGTGCTCGCTGTTCGATTTCAATACGGCTACCCTCGGCAAGATTCCAATCGATCGTCGATAACGGAGCCGCTATCATGAGCTTGACTCCATGTTGTTTGGCAAGCACCGCGAGCGAATAGGTACCGATTTTGTTTGCGGTATCGCCATTCGCGGCAATCCGGTCGGCGCCGACGACGATCCAATCGACAGCACCCGATTTCATTAACCAGGCAGCGGCCGAATCGGCTATCAATGTCGCGGCAATGCCGTCTTGAGCCAATTCCCAAACCGTCAGTCTGGCACCTTGTAGCCAAGGACGGGTTTCTCCAGCAAAGACTTTATTTAAGCCTCGCCGGCAGGCGCTTCGAATCACCCCGAGCGCGGTACCGTAACCGCCTGTCGCCAAGGCACCTGCATTACAATGCGTCAAAACGCCTTTGGCCCCACCGATAATATCGGCGCCTAACTCGCCAATTCGATGATTCGCTGCAATATCATCCTGATGAATTTGTATGGCCAAGGCTTGTGATGCCGCTACAGGTTCTGCCGGTTGAGAGTTTAAAAGCCCTTTCATCCGGTCCAAAGCCCAAAATAAATTGACTGCGGTCGGGCGCGATGCTGCCAATCGTTCAATATCGGCAAACACTTTATCATGCCAATTTACCGAGCGATCGTTACAATGCTGCTTCACCGACAACGCGACTCCGTAGGCCGCCGCTATACCAATCGCAGGCGCTCCGCGCACACGCATTGTTTTGATCGCTTCAGCGACTCCCAGTGCGTCGCGGTAGTCTTCATAAACGATCGTTTCGGGAAGCAGCCTTTGATCCAGGACTTTTAACGAATCGCCTGTCCATTGCAGGGCTTGTACCGCTAATTGTTTGGGTTCAGTCATTGTTTATCGAATAAGTAGGAAAAAAGTTATAATTCGGTTTTATCGCCATTGCGATGCATACTATCGGCACACATTGCACGCAGGCTATTTATTTAATTTGGAAACCGTTCATGAAAGTCGATATTGCAATCAATGCGCGCTGGATTATACCCGTTGAGCCCGAATCCGTAACCTACGAGCATCATACGTTGATTATCGACAAAGGTCGTATCGTCGACCTATTGCCGACAACAGAAGCCTCGCAAAAATACCGAGCCGATTCTGTGGAGAATCTCGACCGTCACGCCCTCATTCCCGGCTTGGTTAACTGTCATACTCATACCGCGATGACACTATTGCGCGGTATTGCCGATGATTTGCACTTAATGGACTGGCTGCAAAATCATATCTGGCCGCTCGAACAACAATGGGTAGGCGAAGCCTTCGTCCGGGACGGTACCGATCTCGCGATCGCCGAGATGATACGCGGCGGCACGACCTGTTTTAACGATATGTATTTTTTCCCGGAAATCACCGCGCAGCAAGCGATTCATCACGGCATACGCGCCGGCATCGGCATGATTCTAATCGACTTTCCGTCCGCCTGGGCCGAGAGTGCCGACCGTTATATCGAAAAAGGACTGGAACTGCACGACCGTCTCCGCCACGAGCCATTGATCATAACACCATTCGCACCGCATGCGCCTTACACGGTCTCGGATGAACCGTTACAGAAAGTCAGAACTTTCGCAGACGAACTCGATGTGCCGGTACACATGCATGTTCACGAAACCCTGCACGAAGTCGATGAGGCCTTTAAAAAAAACGGTAAGCGCCCAATCGAAAGACTAAACGATCTTGGCCTGATCAACCCCTCGTTTATCGGTGTGCATATGACTCAATTGACTGACAGTGAAATCGAGCTATTTGCCCAGTCAGGAGCGCATATCGTGCATTGCCCGGAATCGAACTTGAAATTGGCCAGCGGCTTTTGTCCGGTCGCAAAATGCCTCAATGCTGGAATCAATGTCGCACTAGGTACAGATGGGGCCGCCAGCAATAACGACTTGGATATGCTCGGCGAAATGCGGAGTGCCGCGCTGTTGGGTAAAGCCGTTGCAAACGATGCGTCCGCGATACCGGCCATGACTGCGCTTAAAATGGCGACAATCAACGGCGCCAATGCCTTGGGCCTCGACGACGAAATCGGATCGTTGGCTATCGGCAAATCGGCCGATATTGTAGCGATCGATTTGAGCGAGATCGAAACCCAACCTTTATATTGTCCGGTCTCGCAAATCGTTTACGCGGCAAGCCGACAAAACGTTACCGACGTTTGGGTAACCGGCAAACGCTTATTGAAACAAAGACGCCTAACAACGCTTGACCTAGCCGATTTAGCACTCAAAATCGACTTATGGCGGCAGCGCTTGTCTCGGTAATTCATAATGCCGTTAAATCCGCCGCTGGCAATAACCTAGTAATATAGTATACAATTATTCAACCTAAACGGTTCACTATCATGACAGTTACAGAAAACGTACATCTTCACGAAATCAATAAATTCGGCTCACTCGCAGAACGCTGGTGGGATATTTCCGGCGAATTCAAAACTTTACACGATATCAACCCGTTACGAATCCGTTTCATTCAAGAACATGCGGAAATTAACGGCAAGTGTATCGTGGATGTTGGTTGCGGTGGTGGCATTCTCTCCGAAAGCCTGGCCAAAAACGGCGCGGATATGCTCGGCATCGACTTGAGCGAGGAATTGATCGATATCGCCGATCTGCACGGACTGGAATCCGGCGTTAACGCGCATTACCGCAAAATCAGCGCCGAAGCCTTGGCCGATGAGCAACCTGAAGGTTTCGACCATGTGACTTGCATGGAAATGCTCGAACACGTACCCGACCCGGCATCTATCGTCAGGGCCTGCGCGAAGCTAGTTAAACCCGGCGGAACGGTGTTTTTCTCGACGCTGAACCGTAAGCCAAAAGCTTTTTTATTGGCCATCGTTGCAGCGGAGTATGTATTGAGAATGCTGCCTAAAGGAACACACGATTTCAAAACCTTTATTAAACCTTCGGAGCTGAGCCGCTGGTCTCGCGATGCCGGACTCGAATTACAAAGCATGGCCGGTATCGAATACAACCCGTTGACCAAGCGCTTTAGTCTCGGGAAAGATATCGATGTCAATTATCTCGCCGCTTTCAAACGTATCGACTGATTATGGCATGCGATTTTAAGCTTTCTTGCGTGTTGTTCGACCTCGACGGAACGCTAGTCGATACCGCTCCGGACCTCATTGCCTGCCTGAATCATGCTTTGCTTGAACACGGTTTTGAGAATGTATCTAACGAATCAGTTAAGCCCTATATCTCATATGGTGCTGCGGCGATGGTTAAGGCCGGCATTGGCGATACCGTCCGCGATGAAATTCGGCAGGCGATTTTGAAAACGATGCTCGACCGATATCAACACAATATTGCCGAATTCACGGTTTTTTTCGACGGCATGCCGCAATTACTCGAAGCGATTGAATCGCAAGGTCTTAAGTGGGGGGTGGTGACCAATAAGCTCAAACGCTATACTGATCCGTTGATGCAAGCGCTCGATCTAACCCGGCGTGCAGCCTGCATAGTCAGTGGCGACAGCACCGGCAACAGCAAGCCGCATCCCGAACCGATGCTGGAGGGTTGCCGACTGGCCGCAGTAACGCCACACGAGTGCGTTTATATAGGCGATGCAAGCCACGATATTGAAGCCGGTAAAAATGCAGGCATGAAAACCCTGGCCGCGCTATACGGCTATCTAAAACCGGAGGATGTTCCCGAGAATTGGGGCGCCGATGCCCTGATCGATCATCCCCTGCAAATCGATTCATGGATAAAGTCAACATTATGCAATTAACAGGAAAGATTATTTTGATCACCGGCGCGGGCGGCGGTCTTGGGAGTACGGCTGCTTTGGCTCTCGCCAAAAAAGGCGCTCAGGTCATTTTACTGGACAAAATCATCGCTAAACTGGAAGCGGTTTACGACAAAATTGTCGCAGCCGGCGCACCGGAACCGATCATGTACCCTTTTGACTTAGCCGGCGCAAACGAAAACGATTACCAGGAACTGGCAGACCGGGTTGAAGCCAAATACGGCTCACTGGAAGGTTTGCTGCATTCGGCAGTCGAATTTAGCGCATTCGAGCCTTTAGCATTGCATAAAACCAAAGACTGGGGGCATTCGCTGAATGTCAACCTGAATGCGCCCTTTATATTGTGCAAAGTCCTGTTGCCGGTCATGCAAAAAAGCGATTCTGCCGCCATTGTATTTACATCCGATTCCAAGGCGCGAACCGGCCAAGCCTATTCGGCGTCTTACGGCGTATCGAAAATTGCGCTGGAGGGCTTGGCTAAGATACTGGCGGAGGAATTGGAGTCGGAGGGGAAAATCAGGGTTAACACCTTGATACCGGGCCCTATCGATTCGCCTTTTCGAAAAAGAGCCTACCCGGCCGAGGATAAAAGCCTGTTACCGGCAATGTCCACATTAGACGAAATTTATACCTATCTTTTCAGTGCCGACAGTATCGGTCTAAGTGGCCGCATCATAGACGCGCAAACCTTTAAGCAACAACCAATGAATGATTATGGCTGAAAGAGAAAGCATCATTTTAACGCGGGATGTGAATATCGTCACAATTCCCGACGGCAATACCGGAACCCTAAACAAGGGTAGCGTTGTGACTATCCATCAATCGCTCGGCAACAACTATACGGTTGTCACCGATTATGGACACATGGTACGCATCAATAGCGCCGATGCCGACGCTTTGGGCAAAGAACCTCATGAGCTCCATACCTTAGTCCGCGAAACGGATCCTGACGGTGTAGAGAAAAACTGTTGGGAAGTGATGAAAACCGTCTACGATCCGGAAATTCCCGTCAACATCGTCGATTTAGGACTAGTTTATAATTGCGTAGTCACACCGATCGAAGAAGGCAAAAACAGAGTCGACATTCAAATGACGCTAACCGCACCCGGCTGCGGTATGGGTCCCGTCATTCAAAGCGATGTCGAAAAAGTGATCCGTGCCCTGCCCGGCGTCGAAAGGGTCAATGTTGAAGTCGTACTCGATCCGCCCTGGTCGAGGCACATGATGTCCGAAGTCGCCCAAGTGCAGCTCGGCTTGTTTTAATTGGCTTGGTAAAAACACAGAGAACACAGGGCTTTGTATCCGTAGCTCTGTGAACTCGGTGTTCTCTGTAGTTGAAAAAAGTCATTATCGACTATTTTAATTTGATTCAATCGTCGACGATAAAATGACCGAAGGCACGGCTGCCGCCGCCCGTTTCGATCGTATCAATCACTTCAAGACTTAACGCATCGATGACCGATACATTGTCATCGAACCAATTCGCGACATAGACAAAACGCCCATCGGGCAGCGTGCCGATACCTTCCGGCTTGTCGCCAACATCTATCACGGCCCTCTCGGTCAACGTTTCGGTATCGATCACCGAAACCGTGCCATCGTCTTGGTTCGTTACAAACAATAAACTGTCATCAAGCGCCAAAGCCGCCGCATAAGGCAGCATTTTAACTTTCACGGTCGCAATTCGCTTGAGATGATCCCGGCTCAACACCGTAACATCGTCGCTCTCGACATTGGCTACATAAATTCTTTCGCCTTTTCTATCGACCGTCAAACCGAACGGGTGCTCGCCAACTTTAGTCGTATTGCGAATCCGCAAAGTTTCAAGATCAATTTGCGACACCGAATTATCGAGCCGGTTGGCGACATAGAGCCAACGGTTATCGGGACTAACGGCCAGTCCTGACGGCGACTTTCCAACCGGAATCGTCTTTTTGATTTGCAAGCTTTTCGAATCGATGACCGAAACGATATTGTTATACCAGTCTGCAATAAATATTGTCGCGCCTGTTTGATCGACGGCAATGCCAAGCGCACCGTCGCTAATCGGAACCTGAGCGATCAACCGATTGCTCGCGGCATCGATAA
>SLIO01000136.1 GCA_007135635.1 Methylomicrobium sp.
GCGGAGGTTGTGTCGGTCTCAGGAAGCTGGAGCTTCCGGGGTGTCTTTCCCAAGCTGGAGCTTGGGAAAGAGCGTGATGTGGGTTGGCCGTTTTTAGCTTGACGCGCATGGCTTGCGAACCCCGTCCTGCTAAGGATATGCTGATCTTTGGGCTTTAGCTGAAGAAACTTGCTAATCAGGAAAAATAATGAGAGACCGCCGAGTCATCGGGGCACTAGAGACCGGTTTCTATGGGGTGTAGGCCGGACGGAGAAAGTCTGTGGGGCAGCCCGGCCTTACATTTGACATCCAGACTTTGTTCTTCAATTTTTAGTGTTCGACGACACTATCTTGACAAAGGGGATCCTGCCGCGTTGGGGGTGCCTGTCCTAGTCGAACCCCGGTTTCTCGGAAACCAATGAGATAATGCAAAATCAAAGCTCCTGCTGTGATCCGCGTAGTCAAATAGGTGAAACTGTGAAGGGCGAGTGCCATAAGGATTGACCCCTATTTACCGATTTTACTCATGCCTCAAGGTTGAGAGTAAATGTTTTGTTAATCTCTTGATATACTTGATGAGCTTAATGGTCAAACCGCCGTACTATCGCCGTACTTAGGATAAAGCTTTGTATACCAATTATTTCAACTTCACGGAATTGCCGTTTTCGATCGCGCCCGATCCTCACTTTATATACATGAGCGCCCGTCATAAAGAAGGCCTTGCCCATCTTTTGTATGGCATAACCGACGGCGGGGGCTTTGTGGCTTTGACTGGAGAGGTCGGGACCGGGAAGACCACGCTGTGTCATTGTCTATTGCAGGAACTGCCGGATAATATCGAGATTGCGTTGATCTTGAATCCCAAATTCAACGCTATCGAGCTATTGGCCAATATCTGTGACGAATTGTCTATTTCCTACGATAAGGAACGGCAATCGCTCAAGAACTTAGTCGATGCATTGAATCGGCATTTACTTGATGCACATGCCGCCGGGAGACGTACCGTTTTGTTGATCGACGAGGCGCAGAATCTGAGTAGGGAAGTGTTGGAACAGATTCGGCTGTTGACCAACCTCGAGACCAGTAAGACCAAGTTACTGCAAATCATTATGGTCGGTCAGCCGGAACTACAACAACTATTATCGAGCCGGGATTTGCGCCAGCTCAATCAACGCATCACCGCACGTTATCATTTGTTGCCGTTATCGCTCGCGGAAACGCGCGCTTATATTCGCCACCGATTGTTCGTCTGTAATGGCAATCCGAATTTATTCAAAGAAAGCGCGATCAAGAGAATCTTCAAATTATCGTCGGGTATTCCGAGAGTCATCAACATCATCTGCGATCGTGCGTTACTTGGTGCATATGCGGAAGATTCAAAAATGATCAATTCTGCAATCGTCGACAAGGCAGCCAGCGAGACGTTGGCACAACCCGTTCAGAGTCGGGTGCGCTTTACGGTCTTATCGAGCCTGTCAGTACTTAGCATAACGCTCTGGTTTTTTTATCATTATGGCGATAGGTTGATTGGTGCGGAGGGGCAGGAAGACCCAGCAAGCGTATTGATACGTCCAATTACAGATTTTCCTCAAACAGTTGATGGCTTGGTGCAATCGATCGCAGTACAATCGGCTACCCAAACGAGTATGAAGAATACCGAAACGGAAAATTTGGTCGATCCGGTCATGCCGTTCGACCAATGGTTAAAAAATCCTGAATTGACGCTGGAGCGAGGTATTCTTAATGCGCTCGAGCTGTTCGGTAAAGTCTATCAGGGAACGGAACCCGTCGACTGTACGGCGGTTCGAGCCCTCGGTCTGAATTGTTTGTACGGCAAGGCCAGCTGGAAAGACATTCTGGAAATGGATCGACCCGTGATTCTCGAGTTTTTGTTGGATTCAGAAAACAGACGTCACGCATTGCTGGCAAGTTTTCGTAAGGGCCAACCTGTCATGCGAGTCGACGAGGAATCAACATTCACCCTGAGCGATGTGCTCAGATATTGGAATGGTTATTACTTGATTCTTTGGGAATCCCCGGTTTCGGAGATGCGCGTGATTCATCCCGGAACCCAGTCCGAGACTGTGCTTTGGTTGCGGCAACAGTTAGCGTTATTCGATGGCGTGACCGACGGACAAACGATGCCGCAGTTTTTTGATAGCGTTTTGACCGGGCGCGTAAAAAAATTCCAGCATCATTACAACCTGACCGAAGACGGAATAGCGGGACCTCAGACCCTTATTTATCTCGATAATTTGAATGAGGCGGGTCGCTCGATTCGCTTGCAAACCAACGAATAACGTTATGTCCTATATCCTTAACGCATTACGCAAGTCAGACCGTGAACGACAAGCTTCCCAGCAAGTCACGAACAGAATATTCGAACAGGAGCCGGAGCGACGGCTAAGCATGTTTCGATGGATAGCTGTCATCGTGATCGTTAATTTGATCGCTATCGCCTGTCTGTACTGGTATGTAGCCAAACCGACCGAGAATAGGGAAACAACGGAGACTCAAAAACGACCTCCGGCATCGATCGTTTCCGAACAACGATCGTCCGATTTGCTTACGCGGGCTGAAGAACCCAGGCAGGAATTATTGCTCGAGCGAAAAACGACTCCGATTGCCGAATTGACCAACGCGAATGTCCCGCCGAAACCCCAATCTCCTGTGAAACACAAGCCGGCAAAACAACCGAACGATGCATCACGGCCGGTTCAAACTGTTCAGGAACAAAAGCCGCTAACGGTCGCCAAGGCACCGGTTGAGATAACGCCCGTTCCTGAACCGTTCGTGGCGCCGAGTCCTGTTGCAGTCGTGCCCCTCGAGCCTAAACCGGATCGGGCAAGCGATATACCATGGCTGCGGGAAATGCCATTCGAATTCCGCCAGACCGTTCCTAAGATGAACATCAATGTATTTGTCTATGCCAGTGATCCGTCCGAGCGTTTTGTCTTGATCGATATGGTCAAATACAAACCGGGGCAGGATACTAAAGATGGAGTCGGCATCGTCGAAATTAAGCAGGACGGTCTAGTCGTGCGCTACGACGGCCGGATTTTCAAGGTCGAACGTCCTTGATGGCGAATAAAGCTGTCTGAATATAACCATCGTAGATCAAAATTCGGCGCCGAGGGTGCCCGTCAAAGGACGCCGTGAATACGTCCATGTAGGCTCTATACCAGCTCTATTCTGGCAAAGCCTTTGCAAACGCCATGGACCTATGCACTGCCGAAATTTGAGTGCGATAGGTATATATTGGAACGTTAACCTCGTTTATTAGTCAGACGAAGGGTCAAAACGTATTTGACCGTACGATCTTAACCTAATTTTCTCTAACTTTTTTATCGTATGTTCATTCAAGCGTTGTTGGCTTTTTTAGCATTGCCGGGTATTGTTGCTTTCGCCGTTCCGGTGACTTGGCTTTGGCTGAGCGACCACACTAGACTTGTTCAGCCATTAGGAATTGCGCCTTTACTCGCGGGAGCTTTGGCTTTGTTTTGGTGCGTGCGCGATTTCTATGTCTCGGGCAAGGGTACTCTCGCCCCGTGGGCACCGCCGACTCGCCTGGTGAATGTTGGCCTTTATCGTTACACGCGAAATCCAATGTATATTTCAGTTACGCTGATTCTTCTGGGATGGGTGTTGTGTTTTGGTGCTCCTGGGCAATTCGTTTATACCGTTATCCTGGCTGTCGGTTTCCATCTGCGGGTCGTACTAGGCGAGGAGCCGTTATTGGCGGGAAAGTATGGAGAGGAATGGAATCATTATTCAAGTCGTGTTCCTCGCTGGTTTTACTGAAAACCGAACTTTAATGTTGGCGGCTGCCTGGCAAGTTTCACATTTCAACATATCGAAACTTCAGCTGTTTTCCCAGCAATTCCCAATTTGGGGTTTCTGGCTTATTGAACTCGAATCGTAGACATCATGCCGGCTTCGGCGTGTTCGAGAATATGGCAGTGTAGCGCCCATAGTCCTTTGTCGATCGGCACTAAGCCGATATCGACCGATTGCTTTGGGCCGATCAATACCGTGTCGCGCCAAAAACCTTCCCGAACCGGTCGGCCGTCGACCGCGATGACTTGGAAGAATTGGCCGTGCAGATGCATCGGATGCAAGCGATAAGAACGGTTGGTAAAGCGTAGGCGGTAAAAACTTTGGGCTTGCAGCTCCAGTGCGATAGTGTCATGACCGCTGTGGTCGTCGATGGTCCAAGTGATGCCGTGCTCGCCTCCGCGCATTGCGTTCAGCATGAATTCGTGTGTCACCGGGGCGTCGTTGGCCGATTGCCAGTCCGGAAAATGCATGGCTTGGGTGGGCTTGAAGGTCGGCGTAGTTACGGCTGTCGTGTCTTCTACTTGCAACATAGCCAAGGTGTTGGCTTTTTTACCGAAGTTATCCAAAACGGCGAATGTTTTTCCGGCGGCGTTTTTAGGAATGGTCAGGTCCAGATCGATGCGGTTGCCGGGAGCCAAATAAAAATTTTGTAAGGGTATGGGTTGGCGGGCCGGTAAACCGTCAACGGCGATAATCTTGGCTTCGATCTCTTCCACGGCCGGCGCGAACACTCGACCGTTGGCGGAATTCACCATTCTGATGCGGATGCGTTCTCCGGGTTTGACCGGAATCGACGGCCGGTACAGGCCGTTGACCGTCACGACGTTACCCCAGCGCCCGTCATGCATCAAGTCGTGACCGGTGACGAAGCGGTCGTGAATTTTCGCGCCTTTTTCCAATAGCCAGTCATCCACGATCCAAGCGAGATCTTGTGAATATTTCGGCTCGTCCGGGTTCTCGACGATCAATATTCCTTGCAAGCCGCGTTCGATTTGTTCGGGAGAATTGGCATGCGGGTGAAACCAGAACGTGCCGGCGTCTTTCGGGGTAAATTCGTAGGTGAAGCTCGCACTGGGTTCGATGGCCGACTGGGTAACGCCCGGCACGCCGTCCATGGCATTCGGCAGTCTTACGCCGTGCCAATGTATCGTGGTCGCTTGCGGCAGCTTGTTGTGCAATGTTAGCTTGAGCGTTTCGCCCAGGTTGATGCGGATAACGGGGGCGATTTTGCCGTTATAAGCCCAAACCGAAGTCTGGTAAGGCGGCAGGATTCCCCATTCGGCTTCGGCGGCAACCAGTTCTCGGCTGTGGACTTTGTTCGAGGGCGGGGCAGTTTCAGGATAAGAACCTTGAAATTCTTGTTGTAATTGTTTGACCACCGCTTCGTTATCGACGGGCAAGGTCTCTTCTGAATGTGAGGTCTGTGCGATTAAGAGGCTCAGGCTGCAACATAACGATAATCGTAGCGAAAGTAATAAAGATGATTTCATAGTGTTTATTTAGCGGATTTTAGAACGGGCCGTTTATCAAGAGCATTCTACCGCATAAGATCAAGGAAAAAAGCGTGGAAAAAAGTAGAACGGGCGTTTTTTAGGCGGTGTCTGGGTTAATTGTTGTCGTTGTTCCGTCAAGGATTGAGGCTCGGTGCGGGTTATTTAACCCGAACCGAACGTTTTGGTTTGCTTTGGGCATGGTCAAAACGTTCAGGACGGGGTTGCAAGCCATAAGCGCCAACTTATTATCTATTCTAGGTGCGTTAACGGTATTATTCGTCATATCGACATGGATAGCCGATATCCAGGATACATGGAGGTGAAACTACGAATTGCCATCCCTGGCACTGGATTCCGCCAATCCTTGGCGGAATGACGCATTATTTCCTTAGGTTGGCGCCTCTGGCGTTTGCAAACCCCGTCCTGCATGAGCGATGAGGTTTTTGCCGGCCGTTCAACTACCATCGCGAACATGGCTTTTTTTGTTATGACTGCTTCGGTGGTAGTATTAGCCCCATTATTCCAAAGCGGGTAATTTTCGAGCGTCAGCGACTTCGATAGCCGCAACGAAGGCGTCGCTCCAACAAGCCTCGCAACGGGAATGATGAGAGGCAGGCACATTTTTAGCAACATATTAAAAAAAACCGTATGCAAACGATGGACACACTGCTTCGGCTCCATGCCGATATCGAAGAGCGCATCGATTTTATCCGGCAGGATCATGCCGATTGGTTATGCCGCATGGGCTGTGACGGTTGCTGCCGGCGGCTGGCGGCCGTGCCCCGGCTGACCGAGGCTGAATGGGTGTTGTTGAGGGAAGGTCTGGCCGCTTTGCCTTCGGAACAGCTTCAGGAGATTGATCATGATATGGCTGCGTTAGCCGAGCAGCAGTCCCTCCCCTACGTCTGTCCATTACTTGACCGCTCTGCGGGAGCCTGCCGCGTCTATCCGTATCGCCCGGTAGCTTGCCGGACTTACGGGTTTTATGTCGATCGTGATCAAGGTCTTTACTGCAAGGATATCGAGGCTCAGGTGGAAGAGGGTTGTTTGGGTGGAGTGGTGTGGGGCAATCAGGACCTTGTCGACCGGCGTTTGAAGAATTTGGGTACGA
>SLIO01000076.1 GCA_007135635.1 Methylomicrobium sp.
ATTTTTTGACGTTGTCGATATCTTCGATATTCATTTTTTATTAGGGTATCAAGATGAGGTGGGCGTTAAAATCTATTAGTTTTAGTAAGGTTACTGCAAATTTTTAGCGCACGCACTTTTTATCGGGAATTAAGAAAATGCCGGAATAAATCCGGATTAAGTTTTTTTAGGTCCGATCTTAAAGCGATCGATGTCGATTCAAGCGATTCGGCGCTTAATTGCTTGGCCAGGCTGAATGCGTTAAAGCCTTCTGCTTCGCCTTTTAGAACAAAGTCTTGCTTGGCCAGTGCCGGCTTCATCAAGAGTATCCAGGCCGGGAAAAACTGTGCTGGCAATTCGGGGTCAAGTTCCTGGAATCGTTGCCAGTCGCCGGAAAGCAGAGGATATCCTGTCTTTTTTATCAGTTGTTCGGCTGATTGTGTATGTAACAGGAATAATAAAAACCAATGCTCTAGGCCTGTCAGTTCGCGGCTCAATTTGAAGCAGGCCTCAGCATAGCGAAACAGTAAAACAGGTTGTTCGACGTAGTCAGGTTCTTGCTCGACCGCTTTGGCGACATCTGCCCATCGAAACGCTTTCGTGCCTGAATAGCTGACATGCAACTTGGGTTGCTCGGGATCGAAGGGGCGGTCGGTTAATTCATCGGACAACTCATGCCAGAGCGGCGTTAGAAAACGTATAGCCTCGGTCCTTAATAATGTTACCGCTAACGGCATGAGTGTATCATCTAGGACGGTGAGTTTATTGAGTAACGATACCCCCGGTGATCGTAATTTTTTTTCCTGCTCGATCAGTAGGGAATAGTCTTCGTGCTTTCTGGAGTCGAAGGCGTATAAGACGTCTAGTAGCTCCGGAATTTTGCGTTTGTTGCGGGTAACGATCGCGTCAATCAACTCGTTTTCGGCATAAACCGGTGCGCTGTCGAAAAATAGATCCATCTGCATGCGGTCTTGTGCCGGCGCGAAATCGGTTTTGAAATAAATGTCGTCTTTCGAATCGTGGCTGATACTTAGTTCGTTTTGCTCGTTTGAAAGATAGGTGCCGCGCGTTTCACTCAAGCCCAGCGCTCGGGCATAATTCGTAGCAATGGCCAATTGTTCGATGATCCGTTCGCGCGGCGCCGTAAAGCAACTGTCCAGGTTTTCGATAAGTCCGTCACGCCAATCGATATAGTTTGGATAGCTAAGATAGCCAGTGGCGAGCAGCCATGCGATAGGCGAGAATCGGCCTTGTTCGATCAACAATTGGTCGACATGATGCATGATACTGCTGCGCACGCTTACTCTTCTGGGGCAACCGCCTGACGGCATGAAGCAATGAGTGCATGCAGATGGGTCTTGCCGATATTGCGGGCAAGTGCGATATTGCGCCTGGGAATATTTTCCGGGTCAGGGTGGTGCTCGATGGCTGCTGCGATGCTGTCTTCGCGAAGTAGATGTAGGATGGGGTAGGGTGAGCGGTTCGTGTAATTGGCAGGATCGTCGCTGTCGCTGTTCGCAAAGCAATAGTCGGGATGAAAGCTAGCCAGTTGATAAATGCCGTCGTAGCCTTGATCCGACAATAGAGTCTCGGCGAGTGTAAGAAAATCGAGATAATCGTCGAATTCTTGCAGCGAATGAGGGTAAATCAGCAGCGTGGTGCTTATACTGACGTCGGCATCGAGATTCCTACATTCTTCGATTAACCGCTCAAGGCCGATTGCGGTATCGGGGCTTCGGCAAATACTGAAGCGAATGCTTTTTTGCCGAAACGGTTTGGCGGCGAAAGGGCATAAATCGAGACCGATGACAACGGTTTCGAGCCATGCCCTTATTGCGTGTTCTACCGGGTCGACAGTCACTTCAGCATTCAGGTATGGTGTCGAAGTTATCAGATCGCTTAGGTATGGCTGATACCTGCCGCAATTCTTTTTTCCCGTTCTTCGCTGGCTTTTTCGATTTTCGCAAAAACGCGCAAAATATCGGTGGCCGATACGATGCCGACCAGCTTATTATTATGATCGACGACCGGTAGTGCGCCGACTTTATTTTCTGCCATAATGCTGGCTGCTTCTGAAGCGAAAGTATCGGGATTAACGGTCAATACGCCGCGGCGCATGATATGTTGAACTTTTTGCGGAACGACCTGCAAAACCGTTTTGCCTTCGACGGTCTCAACCGAGTTTGAGTTGCTTTTCGGCCCCAGGGCTTTATATAGGTCTCGATCTGATACGATGCCGATGACTTTGCCCTTTTCAATAACGGGTAAATGACGAACTTTTTCATAATGCAGTAAGAAAAAGACACGATCGATCATGTCATGTTGTTCGACTGTGAATACTTGCGAAGTCATTAAATCTTCAACACGCATGCAGTTGCACTCCTAAAGATGATTGATAAACCGGGTAAGGATAGGGAAAATATCTGATTTTTACAAGAGTTAATATCTATTTTGATATAAAATGCCCTGTTTTGTGAGAGCAACTTAACCGCTAAAGTAAGTTTGTGCTTTGGCGCGTATCCGACATTTATTTCTAATAATCAGACAAATTTGGAGTTTCATTATGCGTATTATTCTATTGGGTAGTCCCGGTTCCGGTAAAGGAACACAAGCCCAATTTATTACCGAAAAATACGGTATTCCTCAAATCTCGACCGGAGATATGTTAAGAGCTGCAGTGCGCGAAGGCACCCCTCTGGGTATCGAGGCTAAAAAAGTCATGGATGCGGGCGGCTTGGTTTCGGACGATATTATTTTAGGGTTAATCAAAGAGAGAATTGCGCAGTCGGATTGCCAAAACGGTTTTTTGCTGGACGGTTTTCCTCGCACGATCGCGCAAGCCGAGGGTTTGGCCGCGATGGACATCGTGATAGATCATGTTATCGAGATTGTGGTCGAGGACGAGGAAATCGTTAAACGAATGAGTGGTAGACGTGTGCATCCAGGTTCAGGTAGGACTTATCATGTCGCATTTAACCCACCTAAAACGGCAGGCGTCGACGATGTGACCGGCGAACCTTTAATTCAGCGAGATGACGACCAGGAGGACACCGTTCGTAAAAGGCTGAGCGTATATCACGAGCAAACCAAACCGTTGGTCGGTTACTATTCGGCATTGGGCGGTGAGACCCGCTTTGCTTCGATTGCCGGTGTCGGATCGGTTGATGAGATTACGCAAAAGATTTTTGCCGTTTTAGGATAAACGCGCAAAGTGTCCTCATCGGCGCTTAACGCATACTTTTTACTTCCCGCTGATGCGGTTAATACAATGAGTAGCTATGTCAAGTAAAACTTTATACGACAAATTATGGGAAGACCACGTTGTTCATACCGAAAATGACGGATCTTCATTAATCTATATCGACCGACATTTAGTCCATGAGGTCACTTCGCCGCAAGCATTCGAAGGGCTCCGTCTGGCCGGACGCAAGCCTTGGCGACAAGCGAGAAATTTGGCTGTTGCCGACCATAACGTACCAACCACCGATCGAGATAAAGGCATTGTCGATCCGGTTTCCAGGCTCCAGGTTGAAACCCTCGAGAAAAATTGCGCTGAATTCGGTATTACCGAGTTTGATATGTCCGATATTCGCCAAGGCATCGTGCACGTTGTCGGTCCTGAGCAAGGTGCGACACTGCCCGGCATGACCGTGGTCTGCGGCGATTCGCATACGTCGACCCACGGCGCGTCCGGCGCGCTGGCATTTGGCATCGGCACGTCGGAAGTCGAGCATGTATTGGCCACGCAGTGTTTGGTACAGAAAAAAGCTAAAAACATGTTGATTAAGGTAGACGGTGAAATGCGTCCAGGCGTCACCGCGAAAGACATCGTGTTGGCAATCATCGGCAAAATCGGTACCGCTGGCGGCAACGGTTATACGATCGAATTTGCCGGTTCTGCGATCCGCGCATTGTCGATGGAAGGCCGCATGACAGTCTGCAACATGGCGATCGAAGCGGGCGCTCGTGCTGGCCTAATTGGGGTTGACGATGTGACGATCGAGTATTACCGCAACCGTCCGCTTTCACCGAAAGGCAATGATTGGGTTATCGCCGAGCGCTTTTGGCAGCAACTGCATTCCGATTCTGACGCTGTCTTCGATAAAGTCGTTGATCTGAATGCCGCCGACGTCAAGCCGCAAGTGACCTGGGGGACTTCACCTGAGTTGGTTGTGCCGGTCGACGCCAACGTGCCTGATCCTGCTCATGAAGCCGATGCGACCAAGCGCGAAAGCATGAAGCGGGCACTGCAATACATGGATCTGAAGCCGGGTGTGGCGATTACCGATATCAAGCTCGATAAAGTGTTCATCGGTTCCTGTACAAACTCGAGAATCGAGGATTTGAGAGCCGCCGCCGTGGTCGCGAAAGGTAAAAAACTGGCCGATAACATCAAATTGGCTTTGGTCGTGCCGGGTTCCGGCTTGATCAAACAACAAGCCGAGGCAGAAGGCTTGGATAAAATCTTCATCGAAGCCGGGTTCGAATGGCGCGATCCGGGCTGCTCGATGTGTCTGGCGATGAACGCCGACCGTTTGGAGCCGGGCGAGCGTTGTGCGTCAACCTCGAATCGTAATTTCGAAGGGCGGCAAGGCTACGGCGGACGCACGCATTTGGTTAGTCCTGCGATGGCTGCCGCAGCCGCGATTGCTGGGCATTTTGTCGATGTTAGCACCGAAGCGAATCAAGGAGCACAAGCATGAGAGCATTTACCAAAATAGACGCGCTGGTCGCACCGTTGGATCGGGCCAATGTCGATACCGATGCGATTATTCCGAAACAATTTCTCAAATCGATACGCCGAGCAGGGTTCGGGCCGTTTTTGTTCGACGAATGGCGGTATATGGACCATGGCGAACCGGACATGGATTGCACGAACCGACCGATTAACCCGGATTTCGTGCTGAATAAACCGGAGTACAAGGGCGCCGAACTATTATTGACCCGCGAGAATTTCGGTTGCGGCTCGTCCCGCGAACATGCGCCTTGGGCCCTTGAAGATTTCGGTTTCAGAGCGATCATCGCGCCGAGTTTCGCCGATATCTTTTATAACAATTGTTTCAAGAACGGTATCTTGCCTATCGTACTCGATTCGGCTATCGTTGATGAATTATTCAACGAATTGACAGAAGACTACCGACTGACAGTTGATCTGGAAACGCAAAAGATCGTCACGCCTTCCGGTCGGGAAATTGCCTTTGAAGTCGATGCTAATCGGAAATTCAGGTTGTTGAACGGTCTTGACGATATCGCATTGACCTTGCAGCATGCCGATCAAATTCACGCATACGAGACAGAACGTGCGAAGCGAGCGCCTTGGTTGTTTGCATAGCCGTAAATCGATTACTCCTATCTGAGCGAAAAAACGCCTAATTTTCAGGAAGGCGGGGTGTTTGGCGTGGGGGTGTCGGCAGTTGAGAAATTTGTGCTCCTGTGAACTCTTTCCCGTAGACGACATCCTCGCCAAACACACACCTCTTAATTTTTGATCCCAAAATTGTGAATTTCAGGCACTTCGGCGCCATTTTAATTAGCGAAAGGTATTGCGCTTAGGAACGCGAGCATGAAATAACTTCGACAACTGTTAGAAGGGAGGGGTCGGTGGCTCGATTGACAGGTGTCGGCGGCAGGGCAGATTTTTGCTCCTGCAAAATCTGCATTCATGCCATCCTTGGCATTCAGATTCCGCCGTCAAGCCTACACGGACGTATTCACGGCGTCCTGTTAAGCGAGTCACCGAACCGCCCCAAAGCCTATTACTTGTATAAGTTATTTTGTGCATATTCCTTAGTTCGCATTTTCCGCATAAGTGTCAAGGGCGGCCGTTGCCGAACTTAATAAAATGCACATTCCTTAGCATCCCAAACGCCGAGGGTGCTGTGATTTCTGCTTTAATGAAAAGGTAATTAAACATGACTAAGTTATATGATGTTGCTGTAGTCGGTGCCACCGGCGCCGTTGGTGAAGCAATGCTGTCGATATTGGAAGAGCGTAATTTTCCGGTTGGTGAGGTTTATGCGTTGGCCAGTAGCCGTTCGGTTGGAAAACGCATTCCGTTCAAGGGCGGTTCACTGAAGGTAGAGGATCTAGCTGAGTTCGACTTTTCCAAAGTACAAATCGGCTTGTTTTCGCCTGGCGCTTCGATTTCCGCCGAATACGCGCCGAAAGCCGCTGCGGCCGGTTGTATCGTGATCGACAATACTTCGCAATTTCGTTACGACGATGATATTCCATTAGTCGTGCCCGAAGTTAATCCCGAGAAAATCGCCGACTATAAAAATAGAGGCATCATTGCCAATCCAAATTGTTCGACGATTCAAATGTTGGTTGCGTTGAAGCCGATTTACGATGCGGTCGGTATCAGTCGAATCAATGTTTGTACTTACC
>SLIO01000351.1 GCA_007135635.1 Methylomicrobium sp.
GTAACGACGAAGATAGCGTTCCGGCCTATCGCGTAATATCGGGCCGTGAGTCGGCGCGATGACCGAAATCGGCAATGGCTCAATCAAATCCAGCGCACGCACGACATATTCCTTGAACGGACGCATGATGTGCGCATAGTAATATTCGAATGAAAACCGGAAATCGCCGACCCGGTCGTTAAACAGTCGATTGTCGCAAAAATGACAACCGAAAACATCGCCGGAAAATAAAATGTTTTCCTCAGGCAAATATGTACATTGCGTATCGGGCCAGTGTAAATAAGGCGTATGCAGAAATTCCAAGCTTCGGTCTCCCAGCGACACGCGGTCGCCGGTCAATACTGGCGTATAGCTGATCCGATCGTGCTTGAGCAGGGCTTTCAGCATCGCTTGTGCCTTTTGCGAAATATACAAACGCGCGCCCGGCGCGCGCCTCATCAATTCCGGTAATGCGCCGGTATGATCCGGTTCGAGATGGTTGAGCACGATGACTTTGACTTCGTCGTAATCAGCGATGCTTTCAAGCCTTGCAAAAAAATCATCGGCAAAACCTTCTTTGACCGTATCGACAACTGCAACGCCCTCGCTGCCGCGTATCGCATAGGCGTTATAGGTCGTGCCGTTGGCGGTTTTCAAGATGATGTCGAAAGTGCGAAGATTCGGGTCCAAAGCCCCTATCCAATGCACTCTTTCAGACAACTTGATAGCTTTCGAACGTCCCTGCCGATCAGACAATTCGAGTTTTTTCACGGTTTACACCTTGCACCAATCTCGATGCGATTACAGGTTTCCCAATCGTGTTCGGCGGAACCTGGCTTCAAACCGATCCAAGCATCAATCAAAACCGGATCGAACCCGGCCATGCGTATATTGCCTGACTCCAACAAGGGCCGGCGAATCAAAATCGGATCATCGATCATCGCACTGATGGCTTCCAGCTCCGTCATCGCGTTCGGGTTCAGCAAGCCTTGTTTGATTTTCGGTGCGCTCGGATTGAACCAGTCCGAAATCGGTCTATTAAGGAAAAACGACCGCAGTTTCGTCGGCTCATAGGCCCAGGGTTGACGCAAAAGATCGTGTACGATTAGCACATGTTCAGCCCCTGCCAACAACTGTTTTTGCCGAACATTATTGAGACAACCCGGTTTTTCGTAGAAATTGATAAGCGCCATTAAAGCCTCCGCGATAAAAACTAAATTCTCAAAAAATCCATTTTCGATCGACTGATAACGCTCACACACATCAATGTGCCTGCAATTCGGCCATCGCCTCGGCCATTTTCTCGGGGGGTATGCCGGTCAAAGAACCGGGCGGATTCAATGCTACTCCAAACGCATCGAGAATCGCACCTTCGATCGGGCAGATGCTTGCACATTGCGGCACCGAATAATCGCCTTCGCATTCGGTGCATTTTTTAGGGTCGATCAAAAAATGGGGTTTCGCTTCATAAATCGCCTTGCTAGGACATAGCGGCTCGCAGGCAAAGCAATTGACGCAGGATTCGATAATTTTTAGAGCCATGATGCTATCCCGTTGGAAAGTAAAGTCTGTCGCTAGGTAGGTCGGGTTAGCGCTACCGAAACCCGACATTACACCCAAATGCTTCGGGTTTCGGGTAACCTAACACGATCTAAATGGTTCAATTTCCGCCCCCGGCTAATATATAGACACTTGTGTATAACAATCGAAATCGTAGGATACGCATCGCGTACCATTATCCAAGGCTTCCGGCTGTTGCAAAATTTTTGATAAGGTAATCAATGCATACCCTACGCAACCGCTCGCTCGGCCTGGTCGACTTCATCCAGCTTGCCGCCTTGTGCCATTTCCTTGTAAACTGCCAACACAGCATCCTTGATCGGCTCCATCGCATGTTCGCCGTTCGGCATGATGCCGGCCTGCTCGAGTATTTCCCAGGGCTCGAAGCCAACCTTAGAACACAACACCGCCTCGCAGCCTTCCAAAGATCTTATCGTACGCTGCAGCACCGTTTCGCCATCGCCACAGGTCGTGTCGCCGCCGCAATATTGGTCTGCCTTGCGGTGGCTGATGAAGCGCACGCCCTCCGGCGAAGCCTCATAGATCAAAAATTCCTTCGCATGTCCGAAATGCACGTTGATGACGCCCTGCCCGCTAGTCGCGACCGCCATCAGAACCGGCCTTGTCGTCATTTTTTCTTCCTGCACGAATTGTTCGGCTTTTTTGGCCTTCACTTCGCGTTTGCTGTTCATTTCGGCTTCGATCGCCTGATGAATCACCTTGCGTTTCTCCATCGCGGCCTGGTAATCAATTTCCATCGTTTCAATCTTGTCTAGCGTGAATTCGTCGCCTCTATCCTCACCCAAAAGTCCGACCGCATCGGCGCGGCATTGGCGGCAATGGCGCATCATGTTCATGTCACCGGAACATTCGTCTTGCAAATCCTGAAGTTCACCGGCATTCGGCTCCCGCTGTCCCATCACGCCGTAAAATGTACCGTGCTCGGCCTCGGCGATCAGCGGCATCACATTATGCAAAAACGCGCCCTTGGCCTTGACGATCTTACTGACCTCTGCCAAATGCTTATCGTTGACACCGGGAATCATCACCGAATTGACCTTAACCAGAATGCCTTTCGCGACCAGCATTTCTAGACCCTTCTGTTGCTGTTCGATCAGAATCTTCGCAGCTTTCTTGCCTTTGATACGCCGGTTTTCCCAGAAAATCCAAGGGTAGATCTTTGCGCCGATCTCGGGATCGACGCAATTGATCGTGATCGTGACATGATCGATGTTGTGTTTAGATAGCTCTTCGACCGAATCGGGCAAAGCCAAACCGTTCGTCGATACGCAGAGCTTGATATCCGGTGCATGCTGACTAAGCCTGCGGAACGTTTCGAAGGTGCGTTCGGGATTGGCAAGCGGGTCGCCGGGACCGGCGATGCCAAGCACGGTCATTTGCGGAATGTTGGCCGCGACCGCCATAGTTTTCTTGACGGCTTGGTCCGGCGTCAGCAGTTCCGAAACGACGCCGGGACGCGATTCGTTCGCGCAGTCGTATTTGCGGTTGCAATAATGGCATTGGATATTACAGGCAGGCGCGACCGCGACATGCATGCGCGCGAAATAATGATGCGCGTCTTCGGAGTAACAGGGATGATTTTGCACCTTAGCCCTAATCTCATCAGACAAATGCCCCAACTGGTCGTCGGTGGAGCCGCAAGAACCGGCGGAGCATCCGCCCTTGCTTGCAGGTGTTTCGTTGAGTACTGGCAATTCCATGAATGGCACCTCGCTTATGTTTGTCAATAAGCTTTTTGCACAGTTCGTGCCAGCCACGAATAAAACGCTATCCTATTGTTTTTAATATACTAATAAATAATAGAAAGGAATTTTTGTCGTAAAACTCACATCGTTCATCTTTGTCAATGTGGTTAATCGGACAATCCAAGTCATCGATGTTGAAAACCAGAAAAGGAATAAAAGGGGTCTAAAAAGGGTCAGGTTCTGAGGTATCCCCACAAAATAGCCAAATAAAACGATTTTCTATGGCTGAAAATTGATAGATATATTGATTTTTTCATCGTTCCTACGCTCTGCGTGGGAATGCATCCCGGTACGATCTGCGTCCCCAGAGGTCGATAATCCCGACAAGAGCAACGATACATTCTCTACTGTTTCTTAATCCAATTGTCCGCCGCAGTCGACGCAAAGCGTCTAAAGCGGCATTCCCACGCAGAATATGGGAACGAGCGTTTTGTGGGCATACCTCAGGGTCAGGTTACTTTTATCTCTAATAAAAGTAACCTGACCCCTTTTAGATCGACCAAGCTTCTGATCGTTGTGTCATTCCGAAAGGATCTGTATTGTCGATCAGCCGATTAAATTTGCGATTGCAGATAATTTTGCAGACCAATTTTTGCTATGAGCTCCAACTGCGTTTCCAACCAATCGACATGCTCTTCTTCGCTTTCGAGAATTTCCTCAAACAATTCGCGCGTCACGTAATCATTCACTTTTTCACAATAGGCTATGGCTTCTTTCAATAGAGGAATGGCCAAGAGTTCAAGCTTTAGATCGCAATTTAGCATCTCCTCGGGATTTTCCCCAATCATGAGCTTGCCGAGGTCTTGCAGATTAGGCAGTCCTTCCAAAAATAAAATACGCTCGATTAGCCGATCGGCATGTTTCATCTCATCGATCGATTCATGGTATTCCTTCTCATTAAGCTTTTGAAATCCCCAATTTTTGTACATGCGAGCATGCAAAAAATACTGATTGATCGCGGTCAATTCGTTTTCTAAGACCCGGTTTAAATAATCGATAATTTGTTTTTCGCTTTGCATCTACTATTTCCTTAAAGCTGTTCGGTTAACACGCTGGACTGCTTCACTATCTGATTGAGTCGGTTGGTTAGGATTTCGGCGATCTCTCTATTACATTTTCCGCAAGATCCACCGACTCCCAGGCATTTGAAAAGCTGTCTTCGTGAACATAAACCGTTATCGATAGCCGTTGCTAATTGCATTTCTGTAACGCCTTTACAATTGCAGATATACATAAAAACCTACCTTCATGTCATTCGTCATCAATGTTAATAACGGTCTATACGCAAACTCGAGTTTAAAAATCATAAACTAAAGCTTTCTACGCTTGACCAATTTTGGGTCTGCAATGATCGGCCGGTAGATTTCGACGCGGTCGCCGTCTTTCACGACGGTATCCAATTTAGCTATCTTGCCGAATATACCGACTTTTTGAACCGTTAAATCGATTTCCGGATACTGTTTCAACAATCCCGACAATTCGATCGCTTGCTCTATCGTACTCTCACCCGGCACCTCGATACGCATCCAGGTTTGCCGATCGGCGTCCCCGTAACAAATTCCGACGTTCATCGCGATTCCCCTAACTTTCTATAACCGCTTCACCGGTCGTTACACGAATTGTTCTTGAGGCAAACCGCCTATCGACCAGACGCTTTCCTGCGATAATAAAGCCGAGCGCGATAAAACCACCCGGCGGCAAGGCGGCCAACAAAAATCCTTTGTAATCGGAAATCAGTGTCACCTCCAGAAAAGACAAAGACTCGCCCAGCAGCAACGACGCATTAGCAAATAAAGTTCCGGACGAAATGATTTCCCGCACTGCACCCAGCAGAACCAATACGAGCATAAAACCGAAACCCATCATCAAGCCGTCCCACAAAGATAAGGCAACCGAATTCTTCGATGCATACGATTCGGCGCGTCCCAAAATCGCACAATTTGTGACAATCAGCGGGATGAATAATCCCAGCACTTTGTGCATCTCATGCAGCCAGGCATTCATAGTCATATCGACCAGCGTCACCAATGCGGCGATCAGTAAAACGAATACCGGAATCCTGACTTCCGCTGGAATGAGATGCCTGTTGAGCGACACCAATCCGTTCGAACAGACCAGCACAACCAGTGTCGCAAGCCCCATACCTAAGCCGTTGGTTGCCGTTCCTGTCACAGCCAACAACGGACAAAGCGCCAGATTTTGACCGAATACGACATTGTTATGCCAAAGGCCCTCGCCGGCCAATTTTTTGTAGGTTTCGGGTAATAACATATCAAGTCTCCAATAACATGGATCATTCGACGATTTCGGAACGATGCTTGTCGAAAAACAATAACCCTCGACGGACTGCATTGACGACGGCACGCGGCGTGATCGTTGCGCCGCTGAATTGATCGAATTCGCCTCCGTCCTTCTTTACAGCCCACTGCTCGACGGTCGGATTTTCGAGTGAACGGCCGTTGAAACTCAAGATCCAATCGGACTTAGCGATTTCGATCTTATCGCCGAGCCCAGGCGTTTCGGCATGGGCAATCACACGCACTCCTAATATGTCGCCGTTTCGGCCGATACCGATAATCATGTCGATATTGCCCGAATAACCGTCCGGCGCGGTTAAACGAAACGCCACGGCTGTCGTACAACCCTGTTTACGCGCCTGATAAATCAAGATCTCCTGCATATTCGACAAACTGTAGGTTGGCACAATTACGGTACTTTTCACTAAATCGTTGTCATACAGTTCGTCCGGTATCACTTGCGCAAGTGAGGCTTTTAGATTTTCTTGACGGCGTAATTCGATTGCATCGCGCGTACTCCAATCGCCGATGCCGAGCAATGCGCTTGCGGCCAACGCAAAACCGGCCAGCAGCAGCGTTTGGTAAGAAACACGGGTTTTCAGTTGCTCGAGCTGCATGGGACATTCACCGCTCAATGGTATGTAGTTGGAATTATGCAGTTAGCAGTTAGCAGTTAGCAGTTAGCAGTTAGCAGTTAGCAGTTAGCAGTTAGCAGTTAGCAGTTAGCAGTTAGCAGTTAGCAGTTAGCAGTTAGCA
>SLIO01000478.1 GCA_007135635.1 Methylomicrobium sp.
AAGTCTTAATTTCTGCTTTCTGCTTTCTGCTTTCTGCTTTCTGCTTTCTGCTAACCGCTATCCCTTCACATCTCCAACTCCTTCAAATTCCGCACATCTTCGGCAAAACGTTTTCGCTCATCCGCAGGCATCGGAATCAAACCTTTATCCGTGAGATAACCTTCCTCGCCCCAGGCTTTTTCACTGGTAAATTCCTCTAGAAACTCTTTTAACCCAGGTATCATCGGAACATGCGCTTTTTTTACGTAAATATACATCGACCTGGAAACCGGATATGCACCGGAAGCGATTTCATCGAAATCAGGCACGACTCCATCGATTTTCAATCCGAAAAGCCTGTCGGTGTTTTGGTCTAGGAAACTGAAACCGAATATACCCAAGGCGTTCGGATTGGTATCCAGTTTTTGCACGATCAAGTTATCGTTTTCTCCGGCTTCTATATAAGCTCCATCCTCACGTATTGAATGACAGAACGTTCTATAGGCACTTTCATTACTGTCTTTCAGCGCTTTGATGAATGGAAAGGCTTGGCAACCACCCTCCATCGCTAATTCCACAAACGCATCGCGAGTGCCGGAAGTCGGCGGCGGTCCCATGACTTCGATAACCGAATCCGGTAATGAATGATCGATTTGTCGCCAATTAGTATAAGGATTGGGAATGGTTTTTTCGGAACCATCCGGATCGGGAATATCCTTCGCCAATGCTAAAAACAACTGCTTCAACGTTAAATCAAACGCTTTTCCTCTGTTGGAACGAGCTATTGTGATACCGTCATAACCGATCTTGACTTCGACGATGCTGCTCACCCCATTCTTTTGGCAATCCGCGAATTCAGAACTTTTGATTCTGCGTGAAGAATTAGCGATATCGGGATGTCTTACACCAACGCCAGAACAGAACAGCTTCAAACCGCCACCGGATCCGGTCGCCTCGACGATCGGAGCCCTGAATCGGGTCATTCTGCCGAACTGCTCGGCAACCACTGTGGTAAAAGGATAAACAGTCGATGAACCGACAATAACGATATTGTCGCGGACGTTCCTGGCCGAAGCTGAGGAATGAACGATCATTAAGGCTAGCGCGGCAAATACTAGAAGTTGTTTGTTCATGATATTCTGAAATGAAGACGAAATGGGTATACGAGAAACTTTAATGCCTTAATATGACAACAATATGACAGACGATTGATTTTTGCCCGATTCAACGAGAACCCGGAAGATCATTAAGTTGTCAAAAAACACAGTTAGAATCGAATACTATCTCGATGCAACATTTTTTTGATGCTTATGACTACGACCTCTCAAGATCAAATCTCCCTATCCGATAACGACCCCTATCGCGAAATTTTGTCGCAGATACTCGAAGACATATCGGAAATCCGACATAAAGTCGCCATTAATGCCGAAAAACGATTGCAAAATTACACGCAATATTACCGATCTGGAGTATTCACCAAAAGCGCGTCGAATTTGGCATACTATCTGGCGCTTAGACAATTCGACCTGCGCCATTTACAGGAACGACTAGCCCAAGCCGGTCTTTCCTCACTAGGCCGCGCCGAGTCATCCGTCATGTCGACATTGGATACGGTCATCGATTTATTGCATAGAGCTATCGACCCTTGCTATCAGGCAATCGGTATAAAACCCAACGAACTCGGCTTCAATCGAGGTCAGCAACTACTCGATCAACACACGGTCGAATTGTTCGGTTCGCATTTCGAAAACAGCAAAGCACATGTCATGGTCACGCTTGCAACCGAAGCGTCATGGGATTACAAGCTAATAAAAGCGCTACTTATGAAAGGGATGACTTGCGCTCGGATCAATTGCGCCCACGACGACCCTATAATCTGGCAAGCCATGATTAGAAATATTCGCCGAGCCAAAGTCGAAATCGGAAGGGACTGTCGTATCTTGATGGACTTGGCCGGACACAAAATAAGAACCGGACCGATCGAACTCGGTCCTGCGATTCATCACATCAAAGTCAAGCGGGACGCTTACGGTCAAGTTGTCGAACCCGGGCGAATCGCATTGTTCGATGCGGCATGCTCCGAACCGTTAGCCGAAGACGACGGTACGTTGTTTCGAGTCGCCATCCCAACCGAATTATTTAAGGCCTTGGCCGCCGGACACCGCCTCCGCTTCGTCGACATGCGCGGCAAACAACGTATGCTAACAATTGAGAAGCCGATATCCGGACAAGCATGGTTGGCTCGTTGCGGCCAGCCGGCCTTTTTATTATCGGGATGCGATGTTACTTGGATGCCACCTATTTCCGAAAAAGAAAACACTTTCGAAATTGTTTATCGTTTGGGCGAATTTTCCGGCGCTCCGAAGTTAATCAAGGTTTTCAAGGAGGACTATTTACTTCTAACCGATCACGGAATCGAAGGCGCACCGGCGCAATACGGCGAAAACGGTACACTGATTAAACCTGCTCAAATCGGCTGCACATTGTCTTCAGCGATTGATAAGGTCCAAACCGGACATGCGGTTTGGATAGACGACGGCAAAGTGGGCGCTAAGGTTGACAAGCTGACCGAGGCAGGCGTTTTGCTTAAAATTACACACGCTCGCAGCAATGGCGTCACGATACGAAGCGATAAAGGCATTAATTTTCCTGAAACCAAACTCGATTTACCGGCCTTGAGCGATAAAGACAGAGAAGATCTCGACTTTGCTTGCAAACATGCTGACTTGATCGGCTTTTCATTTGTCGAATCCTTGGCCGATATGGAATGTTTGATCGAAGAATTAGCGCAACGCGGTGCGACGGATTTACCGATAATCGCCAAGATTGAAACCAATCGGGCCGTTAGAAATCTGCCCGAGATCATACTCGGCACGATAGGTCGGCACAATCTCGGCATCATGATCGCTCGGGGCGATTTGGCGGTAGAATTGGGCAGCGCTAGACTCGCCGAAATCCAGGAAGAATTGCTGTGGCTTTGCGAAGCCGCGCACGTACCGGTTATTTGGGCGACTCAGGTGTTGGAAACCATTGCCAAAAAAGGGACGAAATCGCGCCCCGAATTTACCGATGCGGCAATGGCAGTTCGGGCCGAATGCGTAATGTTGAACAAAGGACCGTATATTCTAGATGCGCTACAGGCCCTGATTAATGTGATAATACGAATGCAAGAACACCAACGAAAAAAATTCTCCAGACTTAGGGCGCTACATTGGTGATAGGAATTCCGACGGGGTTAAGTCTCCATCGACGGTAGCTCACTGGTGTGGACTCCTTTTTTTATCGTGCAACCATCTGCTTCCGATTCTGATTCCACCCTCCTTAGGATTTGGTCGTAAATAACTTACCTATTTTACGGAGGGTTCGGTTGCTCGATTGGCAGGTGTAGACGGCAGGGCAGATTTTTGCTCCTGCAAAATCTGCATTCACGCCTTCCATGCCGTTTGCAGATTTTTGCTCCTGCAAAATCTGCATTCACCCAGCACCTAATTTCCATAGTCCATTGGCTATGATTAATTGTCTTAGATAATTTAGGAGCTGGATTTACGGCGTCCTGCCAAGCGAGTTACCGAATCCTCAACAAAGCTCATAGCTCCAGGACGTTATTTACTACGAAATCCTTAGTAAACACGATAACAATGCTTTCAAAGAAAATTGCTAGAATGATAATCCTGCAAGCTAGACGTAAGCTTAATCGTTTATCGTTTAAAAATTTTTAAAGAGAAATTTCACTCCTATTTGTTTTACAGGATTCCGGTTTGCGTTCAGGAGAAACTATGCATTCAACCAACTCATTGGCTTCACCTTTCCGTATCATTATGCTAACCACCCTCGCCTGCTTACCAACTATCCAAACGGCCAAAGCAGAAACGATGAGAACAGAAGAAGGCGATGCAGCACTGAGCAGCGGCGCCCCTCATATTCCAGAACCGATGGTCTTCGATTTGGTGCGACCGCTCGGCGTTAGGCAAGGCGATGCAGAAGTGAACGTACTTACCGAGCACTCGCTTCGTACCGGAAACACCGCATGGGCACCGGAATTCGAATTTGGCTTATTCGACGACTTTGCCGTCGAATTCGAACTGCCTTTCGATAATTTAAGGTTAAGCGAATATAAATTGGCGGTGCAAGGCACCATCGGCACCGGATTTAACGATCATTTCATTCATGGTTGGCAAATGATCGGCTATCACGACCGCGATACCGAAAAATATTCCGTCGATGCACTTTACTTGGCCGGTTATCGCTTTAATTCCGAGATCAGCTATTTTAATATGATCGGATTGAGACGTGACGACATGGAACGCGATGGGCACTTCGTGGGCTTATTCAATACCACTTGGTTTTATGATTATTCCCAGGATTTAACTTTTGGTATTGAAATGAATAATGAATTTCGCGAACGATCCGACTGGACTTATCTATTGATGCCGCAAATTCATTGGGACATCACTAATCACGCAACATTACAATTCGGCGTAGGCTTAAGCCAAGCCAATCGCCAAGAAACTAATTGGCTTGGCTCTTGGCGAATGATTTATGCGTTCTGACCCCAAATATTGATCGTTTTTATACTGCCCGATCATGTTTTCGGCTTCATATCGCAGGCTATTTTATCGCTCGTTCCCTAGCTCTTTGCATGGGAATAAGGGTTTTGAATACTTACCGAGAAGTATATACATTGCCCAAACAATTTATATATTGCTAGCAAAAAGTATATGCCAGCACAGCAACGTTCTGATGCAAAATTGTTAACCCGTTGACGCAATTTCTGGTAGGGTTTTCCATAACTTTAATTGCAAATACCCTCCCAACAATACACCATGCAATCCACTTTATTCATCCAATTATTGAGACTCATCCGCTTAGCCGTATTTGGTGCGATCATTCTTTTTGCCGCTGTCTATATTTTGCAGCATTATCCAACGTTATTCAGCCCAAAAAGTGTTGAGCCGAGGAAAATCACTCCGCGTGGCACCCTCACCGAAGCGGAACAAACCACGATTGCAATTTTTGAGCAAGCCAGTCCCTCGGTCGTCAACATCAGCACGATCGGCAGGCGCGTCAACCCCTGGACGCGAGATGTCACACGCGTTCCTAGAGGCAGCGGCAGTGGTTTTTTTTGGGATGAACGCGGTTTTATCGTGACCAATCATCATGTATTGGCCGGTGCATCGGAAGCTTGGGTCCGTCTTCAAGACCAACGCAATCTTCGCGCTTCGTTGGTCGGCACGAGCCCTGAGCATGATCTCGCCGTTCTCCGTATTTTGGTCCCTTTCGACAAAACCACACCCATCCCAATCGGCTCCAGCAAGGACCTCAGAGTCGGACAGTCGGTCTTTGCGATTGGCAATCCGTTCGGCTTAGATCATACGCTGACTACCGGCGTTATCTCTGCTCTCAACCGTTCGATAGCACCTGCCCCGGGCCAATCCTTCGATGACTTGATTCAAACCGATGCCGCCGTCAATCCCGGCAACTCCGGTGGTCCCTTACTCGATAGCGCGGGACGTTTAATCGGCATCAATACCGCCATTTTTAGTCCATCCGGTGCGAGTGCGGGCATTGGCTTTGCCGTACCGGTCGATACGATAAACCGAATCGTGCCGATGCTGATCGACAAGGGGCGCTATATCAGACCGGTCATCGGTATCGGTTCCGACAACCTTGTCAGTGCGATGATCACGCAAAATCTTGGCGTCAAAGGTCTGTTAATTTTGGAAGTCAAGCGAGGTTTTCCAGCCGACAAAGCAGGACTAAAAGGCAGTTCCATCGATGATGCCGGCAACATCATACCCGGCGATATTATTCTGTCCGTAGCGAGTCAACCGGTTCGCGACATGGAATCTTTATTAGATATCTTAAGCAAATTTACCTCAGAAGATTCGGTCAAAATCGTCGTTTGGCGAAACGGTAAAACTTTCGAAACTGAGCTAACGCTTCAATAACCAAGGTATCTTTTCATTGAGCTTAAAAAACGATTCGACTCACATAACCTCAACTGCAGCACTTACCAATTTGTGGGCCCAAAAGGGTATGGGAGGCATGGCGAGGATGTCGGCAGCGGGGCGGATTTTGCTCCTCGGCAACTGCTCCTGCGGTGCCCTACCTACTTCGTCGGCAATGGTTAAGTGACAAGGGTGGCGTGAATCCATAATATGCAGAAGCCTTTTTCTACCCTGCATCGCCTAAAGCGCCTACTGTTGGTGCCCTTCTACACCCCATTCTTGGCATAATGCAAAATCCGCATTCACGACATCCGTGGTGCTTAGCTGCCGTCAAACCCCTTAGATGGGGTTCACGACGT
>SLIO01000331.1 GCA_007135635.1 Methylomicrobium sp.
ACATGGACGTATTCACGATGTCCTTTAGCGGACACCCAGTCGCCGAATTTTGATCTACGACGGGTATATCCAAGCTTCCAGCTTGGGTAACCTGTTCAGGAAGCTCTAGCTTCCCGACAATCAAATAAAGATTGAACGAGCGAGTCGGGGTTGATTGAGAATGTGCGGAGGTTGTGTCGGTCTCAGGAAGCTGGAGCTTCTGTGACCGCATTCCCACGCTGGAGCGTCAATGCCATTAAGTTAAGGCGTTCGCGGTTAGCAAACTAAGCCCTCTTCGGGTGCATGGCGTTACCATGAAACAATCGCTGTTTGACCTAATTCTTTGTATTTTTATATCTTGGCAAGTAGTCATTGATTTTACATATACAAAAAAGCTGTTTCTTGAGAGCTTGTCGAAGCCCCGCGTTACGATATACCCTTTGCTGGTCAAATTTCGGTGCCGGGGTGCCCGTCAAAGGACGCCGTGAATACGTCCATGTAGGCTCTATGACAGCATCCATGCTGTCAAATCCTTTGTCGAACACCCAGGCACATCCATACGCTAATACCGAAATTTGAAGTGCGAAAGGTATAAATACAGCCGGTAGCCTTGGCCGAGGAATATTCGAATTTCACCTCAGCGGGATAGATTATGTGACCCGTCCCGAACGTTTCAGTTTACCTTAAGCATCTCGGTTTGCTTAGGATAGGGCTACAAGCCCCGTCTTGCCTAAGATGACGTTCACCGATGTCAAATGGTCGAGATAGAAATGTGGCGCACGCCTGTTTTAGGACGACAACTTCCTTTGTTTCCATCGTTTCCGACTTCGTGGCAAATGGTTATCAGACCATGCAGCATGTTTCCACAAGCCCCCCTTCAATCCCGGACGGCCAGATTTCCCGGGTCCGGTTTTGACCTTGCTTTACCTAGCGTTATCTCTACGAATCTTTCTCTACGTGCTTAAATCCCTACCCCGGCTGCTCCTGTGGTGCATTTACCCATTTCTTCCCACAGAACAACGGCCTTCCCGAAACCTTAAGCCGGTCGGCGCTTAGCTAAGCCACACGGCAATTTCTGTGTGGGGGGTCTTTCGAGGCTGCAATTATTCGTTTATCTTTAGGCCCGTAGATTTGCTCGCCACCCAGATTGATCCCACCGCTGTGTCACTAGCACACAGGGCGGCCATGGCTTTTACACCGATCCGCTGCATGGGCATTTTATAACCGAAATCGATAGCTATGTTCAGGATTGGTTGTAACTTTACGATTTAAATAGAGTTTGGTAATAGAACAAATCTACCCTGCTTGTTAGCTCAACAAATATTGCTATTACTCATAATGCGTCCACATACGCAAAACTTTTATAATCTTTTGCTCTTCATAAATTTGGTACACAATCCGATGCTGGATGTTAATACGTCGCGAAATTGCACCAGATAAATCACCAACCAATTTTTCATATGGCGGTGGGTTTTGAAAAGGATCCTCTTCGATAACTTCTAACAAATACCTTGCTTTACTCTTTAGACCTGAGGAAACAAGTTTCTTTGCATCTTTTTGAGCTTGCTTGGTATATACGAGTTGCCAACTCACCAATCAAGCTCCTTAGCGCAGTTATCAATAGGTTCTTCCATTCCATGTTTAATGCTTTCTCTCATACCCGGAACTGCTAGAAGATAAAGCGTTTCTTAAATTGATTCCCAGTCTTCACTTGAAACTAATACAGCACTATTTCTTTTGCCTGAAATCATTATTGGCTGATGCGTTTCTGAAGCTTGATCTAACAACCTGTACAAATTTGCCCTAGCTTCACTTGCAGTAAGCGTATTCATTTAGATTCTCCAATGCAAAAACAAAATCGTACGTCTAAACGTACGATTTTGCAAAATTTTTTTCAGCTACCTTTTTCGGTAATCCGCGCCGCCAAAGAATCCCCAGCAGAGCACCTCGTTAATTCCCGACGTCGGATTTACTCGATTGTTAGCGCCGGCCACGCCAGAGTTTACTTGGTAATCGGCCTAAGTTTCGGGCCTACGTTATCCTCTGGCAGCCTATGATAGATTTTCCATGAGTTATTTGTTTTCTCCTCGAACAAGTAAACCATTGTAATACCACACTGAGTCTCTGGGCCTGTATAGTCGCAAATAAACAAAGCACCATATTCCCCCAAAATTTTCGACTTGGTCTTGTCACTGGAAAGCTTTAAATGCCTCAGCACTTTAGTTACATTGTCCGGCTTCAAAAACTCGAGCTGTTTCAGCATTACTCCATCCAAGTACACAGCCGCACACTTCACTGAGTCACATTTCATAAATGCATCGAACACGATCTCGCAAAAGCCTCATAATGGCCAATTTGGCCTGTCGAACGATTGGTTCTCAGAACGAAGCGGATTGAAGGGCCATTCGTTCGACAGGTTTCCTATCTTTGCGCTATAAAGGGGTCAGGTTGAATTATAAAATAAACCCGGCCCTTTTATTTCCCATTTCCAAAAAGAACTATGAATCTAGACCTGCCCCTGTTGCCCAGCTGTGAGCTCAAGCTTCTGAACCTTATCTAAACTCAAATTTTTGCCAGCATGCCATAAATCATAAGCATCCTGCATGGCCAGCCAACTTTCAGGGCTTCTGCCTAGTACTTTCGATAAACGAAGTGCCATTTCCGGGCTAATGCCACTTTGGCACTTTAAAACTCTGTTTAAGGTAGAGGGCGAAACATCTAACTTTCCAGCTAAATATCGGCAGCTCAAACCAAAAGGCTCCATGTAAGTTGCTAAAATAAATTCACCCGGATGGGCTGGGTTAAACATTACAGACATCAGTGATAATCCTCATACTCAAGCAGATACGCATGGCCATCACGAAACTCAAAGGTTAACCGCCAGTTTCCACTGACCGTTATCGACCAAATACCCTTCCGGTCACCTTTTAAAGGATGAAGTTTGTATCCAGAAATGTCGATATATAAAACTTCCATCGCCGTATTCAGTGCCACCAGCTGCAAACAGCGAGGCCAAGATAGAAGCGTTTTTAAGCTATCTGGCGACAGAGCGCAAAGTGGCATCCGCCACCCAAAATCAGGGGATGAATGCATTGGTGTTTATATACAAACAGGTGCTGAATACGCCGCTGACCCAGCGCCATCACGGCTATCCGCTCCAAAACGAGTCGCCATGTGCCGGTAGTGTTGACTATAGACGAGGTTAAGCAGGTTTTACCGCGTGTGGAAGGCGTGGCGCAGTTGGTGGTCAAGCTTTTATACGGCAGTGGTTTGCGGATTACTGAGGCTGTCCGGTTGCGGGTGCAGGATGTCGATTACGGCTATAAGCAAATTACCGTTCGTTCCGGCAAAGGCGAAAAGGATAGAGTGACGACGTTTTTCGCAGCCCTGATGCCGTTATTGCAAAATCATTTGGAAAAGGTCAAGGCGATTCACGATCAGGATTTGGCAAACGGTTTCGGAGCGGTGTATTTGCCATATGCCTTGGCGAAAAAGTATCCCAATGCCGAGCGAGAGTGGGGCTGGCAATTTGTGTTTCCGGCGCGGTCCTTTCCTTTGTGCGGTCCGGACAAATGGGTGACCCAATAGTATTTTTTAGGCCTGTTTAGGCCGGGCTTGCACTCGCGACTCCCGCACAGTTTTTTCATGCGCCGAGGCGATGCAGCGCCTTCATGAAGGTTAGGTTCAAAGCAGATTATTCCATTACCAATAAAAACGGAGCCCGAAGGCTCCGTTTGTTTGACTCATTCTTCCGTGGTCACATTGATTTTTTTCGGTTGCACTGCTTCTTGTTTCGGAATCGTGATTTCCAAGACGCCGTGTTTCGATTTTGCCGAAATCGCATCGGCATTGGCGGTATCGGGCAAACTGAAGCGGCGATAGAAAGAACCGTAAGTCCGCTCGACTCGCTTATAACCTTCTTTTTCGGTCTTCGCTTCGGTTTTCTTTTCGCCCTTGATCGTCAGAATGCCGTTTTCCATGCTGACTTCGATGTCCTCAGGCTTAACGCCCGGAATATCGGCATGCAACACGAATTTATCGGTTTCTTCCTTGATGTCGACAGCGGGCGCCCATTCGGCGGTCGATATCGACCCTTCGCCGGTGCCGCCTTCGCTCGCGCGCTCCAATTCCTTTTGTAGTTGATTCAAAATGCCCCAAGGTTCGTAACGTGTGATAGCCATAGATACCTCCGAAATAATTGTTATCGATCAAATACTGAAGGAAAACCGATCAGTATCTATTAATCAATATAGGGTTATTCGGCTTTTTTTCAAGCCACCCAAGCCCTGGCATTTCTAAACATCCGCATCCAAGGGCCGTATTCGCCCCAATCATCGGGATGCCACGAATTTTGCACGGTTCTGAAACATCTTTCCGGATGCGGCATCATGATCGTGAAGCGGCCGTCACGATTAGTCAGGCCGGTAATGCCCAATGGCGAACCGTTCGGATTGGCCGGAAATTGCGTGGTTTTTTCGCCGAAATTATCGACGTAACACAACGATACCGCACCGACTGTCATCGCCTCAGCCGGATCGCCGCCAAATTCCGCTCGCCCCTCGCCGTGCGCAATGACGACCGGCATTCTCGAACCGGTCATGCCGGCAAACAGAATAGAAGGCGAATCTTGCACCTCGACTAACGCGACGCGTGCCTCGAATTGCTCGGAATCGTTTCTTAAAAAGCGCGGCCACTGCTCCGTGCCCGGAATAATTTCCTTAAGTCCCGACATCATTTGACAACCGTTGCACACGCCAAGGCCGAATGTGTCCTCGCGTTCGAAAAACGCAGAAAATTCATCTCGAGCGCGCGGGTTGAATAAAATCGACTTAGCCCAACCGCCGCCCGCACCGAGCACATCGCCGTAAGAAAACCCACCGCAAGCAACAAATCCTCTGAAATCCTTGAGGCTGACCCGACCGGAGATGATGTCGCTCATGTGCACATCGATCGCGGCAAATCCGGCCCTATCGAACGCAGCGGCCATTTCGACATGGCCATTGACGCCTTGCTCGCGTAAAATCGCCACGCGCGGCCTTGCCTTACCGGCAAATGGCGCACTAACGTCTTCGTTGCTATCAAAGGTCAATACGGCGTTAAGGCCGGGATCCTTATCGTCGCTCACTCGCTCGAATTGTTCGCGCGCGCATTCCGGGTTATCGCGTAATGCTTGCATGCGATAGCTCAGTTCCGACCAATAGCATTGCATGCCGGCGCGTGTCGCCGAATAGAGTTCGCGCCCGGCAAAGTTGATCGTTAGCTTGGCTTGCTTCGCAACCGAGCCTATCCGATGCACGCAGACATCCAGGCCGGCTTGCGCCAACAAGTCCATGACTTCGACGCTATCGCTTTCCCTGACCTGTATGACCGCGCCAAGCTCTTCATTAAACAAAGACGGCAAGACATCTTTTCCCAATCCGGACAAATCCAAATTGACGCCAAGCCTACCCGCGAACATCATTTCGGCGACTGTGGCCAACAAGCCTCCATCGGAACGGTCATGATAAGCCAGCAGCTTACCGCGGCTATTCAAGTCCTGAACCGCATTAAAGAAGGCCTTGAATAACGCAGGATCGTCCAAATCCGGGCAACTGTCGCCCAGTTGTTTATAAACTTGCGCGAAAACCGAGGCTCCCAAGCGGTTTTTGCCCTGCCCTAAATCGATCAAAATTAACACCGACGGCTCATCGCGCAATTGCGGTGTCAAGGTTTTGGCAATATCGACCACCGGTGCGAATGCTGTAACGATCAACGATACCGGTGAGGTCATGGTTTTTTCGCTCCCGTCTTGTTGCCAAACGGTTTTCATCGACAACGAATCTTTGCCGACCGGTATCGCGATACCTAATGCCGGGCAAAGCTCCTTACCAACCGCCTTGACTGTGTCGAACAGCGCGGCATCCTCGCCGGGACTACCGGCTGCTGCCATCCAATTCGCCGACAATTTAATGTTGCCCAATGACCCGATACGCGCGGCGGCAAGATTGGTCAAAGCTTCGCCGACCGCAATGCGCCCGGATGCCGGAGCATCAATGACCGCCAATGGCGTTCTTTCGCCCATCGCCATCGCTTCGCCGGTTGCCGCGAAAAAGCCCGAAGCGGTTACCGCGACATCGGCGACCGGCACTTGCCAGGGGCCAACCATTTGGTCTCGCGCAACTAAACCGGTAACCGAACGGTCGCCGATATGAATCAAAAAACTTTTATCGGCGACGGCCGGAAACGACAACACGCGCTTGACCGCTTCGTCC
>SLIO01000087.1 GCA_007135635.1 Methylomicrobium sp.
CCGATTATCAGAATCGAGTCTGGCTTCTAAGTCATCAGTAAAACGCAGCATCGGTGTTTTGAAAATCGCCCAAAGATAGTCGTCGGAAACATTTTTCAACTCGCCGCCTTCGGCACTAATCGCTTGCTGCAGTTTTTCCCAGGCTTCTTCCACCGAAAGGCCTCCGAAGGCTATTGGCTCGATGTCGCCCTGTTCGCTGTTTACGCAATTAGGCGAACCCGGGCAATTTTTCAAGTGCCCATCGACCAAACCGGGCGCGCTTTCCGCTTGAGCATTTTTAATAAACCACGCAAAACATAGCATTATCAATATCTCCCGTTTAATCATCACTCCCCCATTTTGCCTTGATATAGTCGTGCCGGACCGCAAAAATCCGGTCGAGCCTGTCGGCGATCAATATACGATTAAGTATAACGCCAAGCCAACCCAAAGGCATCGCATAAAACATAATATCTTCCAAAACGACGCCGTGGCCTTGCTGGGTCAGGCGGACTTCATGACTCCAAAATTTGAAAGGCCCGATGCGCTGTTGATAAATAAAATAATTCGGTTCGTCGCAGTGGCAAATTTCGGAAAGCCATGTCATCGGAAAGCCGAATACCGCCGTCATGCGATACGCAATCAATAAACCGGCATAAATTCGATCAGGAACATCGGACGTAATTTTCACATTGAAAAACTCCGGTGTAATGTCATTGAGATGATAGGGCGACGAAAAAAAAACCCACGCTTCCGGCAAAGAAAGCCTCAATGATTGACGTCGATAAAGGCGATATAGCTTCACGGTGTTTGTGATTGCTCGGTATAAATCAACTGCTCAACCGCAAAATCTAACTCCTTTGCTTGAGCTACCAACCGCTCGATAATCTCAGGGGCTAGCGTCGGCGTCCGCGATAAAATCCATAAATAATCGCGGTCTGGACCTGCGATCATCGCATAACTATAGTTCTCCTTATCCAATGCAATGATGTTGTAACCGCCGTAAAACGGCCCGAAAAAAGAAACTTTCAGACGGCCGACATCGGGTCGCCCGACGAAATAAGCTTTACCTTCGGCGCTATCCCATTCTTGGTATTCGGTATTGTAACCCTTATTAATTACCTTAAGACCGCCATCTTCTCTCAAACTGTATTCGGCGGAAACATGGGTCAAACCTCTTTCGAAGCGATGGTCGAGACGGGCTATCTCATACCATTTACCCAAATAGCGCTCGACTTCGAAATTACCGACCGGCGTAATACCTTCCGGCAAATCGACACAGCCGGTCAAAAACAACAGCCCAAGTAAAATAATACGTTTCATAGCTTTCCTGTGTTGAAAGAAACATTAAATTTTTTTGAATGACCTGATTAATGAAAAACGATCACAGTCTCTTAGGAACGAGCATGAAATAACTTCGACAACTGTTAGAACGGAGTTCGGTGACTCGATTGACAGGTGTCGGCGGCAGGGCAGATTTTTGCTCCTGCAAAATCTGCATTCATGCCATCCTTGGCATTCAGATTCTGCCGTCAAGCCTACATGGACGTATTCACGGCGTCCTGTCAAGCGAGTCACCGAACTGCCCCAAAGCCTACTACTTGTATAAGTTATTTTGTGCATATTCCTTTACGTTCAATTTTTTTGCACTCAGCAATGGGATTTTGCCATCGTTTTAAATGCCGCGAAACATCGCCTTGGCCTTTTCGCTCTCGAGCCTGTGATCGACGATCGGTTTCGGATAATCGCAGGCCGCAAACTTTTTATCCCAGTGGTGAATAATACCCGGTGCGAACGGTCGCAACTCAGGTATCCAACGGTAAATATAGGCACAATCCGCATCGAACTTTTGTTGTTGCAGCCAAGGATTGAAAATTCTGAAATACGGCTGAGCGTCGCAACCGGTCGATGCGGCCCACTGCCAGTTACCGTTATTCACGCAGGGGTCGTAATCGACTAAGTGCTGCGCGAAATAACGCTCGCCCCAACGCCAACTGATATGCAAATCCTTAACTAAAAAAGACGCGGTAATCATCCTCACCCGATTATGCATATAGCCGGTTTGATTCAATTCGCTCATACCGGCATCGACGATCGGAAAACCGGTCCTTCCCTCAGTCCAGGCATGGAATCGAGATCGATCATTCTGCCACGGCAAGGCGTCATATTTCCGCACGAAAGCATGCCCAAATACTTCGGGAAAATGGTAACCGATATGCGTAAAAAAATCGCGCCAGTAAAATTGACGCAATAAGGGGTGGTCGACACCCAATACAAATTGTACGGCATGATAGACTTCGCGTATCGAAACGGTTCCGAATTTCAAATGCGCCGACAACAGACTAGTTGAGGCTAAAGCCGGGTAATCCCGCCGATTTTGATACTCTTTAAGGTTTTCCATGGCATCTAAGATTGCCAACGCATGACTTCGCCCGCCCTGCACGTTCGGACCGGCATTTGTTTTAAGCGACTCGTAGTCGTACAGGGTGCATTCCGGCAGCGCAGAAAAACGGCCGCCCACCAAAGCCTGCGGCAAGCCGACAGGAATTCTTCGAGCATTATTGTAAAAAGCCGTAAACACTTTATAAGCCGAGCCATCGCTTTTCAGTGCCTGTTCCGGCTCGTTCAATAACACATCCGCGCAAGCATGCCATTCGATGCCGAGCTCCATGCAAATTTGTTGTAATCGATAATCGCGATGCCGACTGAACGGCGTATAGTCGCGATTTACAAAAACGGCCTCGATGCCGCAGGCAAGCACCCATTCTTTTACGATTTTCTCAGGCTCGCCGTATAAAATAAATAACGATGCACCTCGCTCGTGAAGCTGCTGCTGCAAATCGTCCAGGCTCTGCAGCATGAATTGCAGCGCCGGCCTGCTTTGGTAAGGATGATCATCAATCTGCGCCGGATCAAAGATAAAGCAGGCCAGCACTTGTTCCGACAAGCGCAATGCTTCATTGAGAGCCGTGTTGTCATCTATACGCATATCGCGGCGAAAGATATAAAGTGTTTTGTTATAACAGGTCATCAGTTGCCGATGTCATTTTATGCTCGCCAGTCTATCCTTAAATTTTTCGAACGCCAATCTCAGGCGATAATATATACTTCGATCTCAGTAACCAGGACTTCCTAAGCCAGCAAAACCATGAATACGACTGCCATGCACGACACCATTGACAGCTCCGAGATCCAAGGCGGCCACCCGTTACATGTCATCATCGTCGGGGGCGGCTATGCGGGTTTGTCGGCATTGATAACGCTGAGAAAAGCCGCACCCGATGCACGCATCACGTTGATCGATCCGAAACCTTGGCACTTGATCATCACAAGACTACACGAGACCTTACATAGCCCCCTGGAAAGCATTCGCATTTCATATAAGGCATTGGCCGAACGTTTTCGATTCGACCACCAGCAATACGCCGTCGATATCGATGAAAACCGGCTAAAAGACTGGCAGGATCAACGAACTATTAAGATCGACACAGAAACGCTGCCCTTTGATTTTTTGCTAATAGCAACCGGCGCCTCTTCCAGCATGCCGCTTCGCCAGCCGCATCTTTATGATTTAACCGCATTGACACTGAATTCAGGGGCAGAAATTCTAGAACGCTTTGTTAGCAATGACGGTCCGGAAAAAACAATCAACCTCATTGGAGGGGGCCCGACCGGCATCCAGTTCGCGTTTGAAATAGACCATGTCTTAAAAGCCATGCATGCCGATTTTCGGCTAAATGTGTACGATGCGCATGTAAAATTGCTGGGCCAATTTCCGCATGCATTAGGCGACTATGTCGAACAGCGTATGATCGGAAAACGCATCGCGTTTATGCCGGAATGGCATTTTGAAAACCCCGCAGACCAAACGGCAAGTCTGGTCCATAAACAGGGCGAACGCCGGGAGATTGCGGATTCGCATTTGACCTTGCTGCTTACCGGAAAAAAACCGAAAACCTTATGGCACGCCAACAGTTCCGGGCAAGTTTGTTTAGACAAGCAAACATTGACACGGATTTTTACCGCCGGCGATTGTTCTCATTACGACCTGATGGGTTCAAACTCGATGACCGCTCAGTCGGCCTTGCGCAAAGGTCGGGCCGCCGCTAAAAACATTTTGCTGCAAGCCGGATTGACCCGTTTTTGTTTGCCTTACATGCACCGGGATATCGGCTATGTATTGAGCCTTGGCCCCTCAGATGCAGTCGGCTGGGTCGGCAACACCGGTAACATCGTCAAAGGCGTACCCGCCTACCTGATCAAGGAAACAACCGAAATGCAATACGATCTTTTGCTATCCGGAGTCGATAGCTATATCGGTTAAACGAACAAGATAACTATTGTCTTATGTTAATGAAGTGGTAAGTTATAAATTAAGCCACGGTTAAGATTGGCTTCAAAATAACAAAACCAACCGGTGATTGCCCCATGAATAATCACGGATATACAAACTCGGCGGTCGGATGACTAAGTTATCGACCTTCGAAATCAAATGCATCATTTTTGTCATCGCCTTGATCCCGTTGCTGGTGATGCTGTGGAACGCCTTGACCGACTCGCTCGGGCCTAACCCGGTCGAAGCATTGGCGCAAGAAAGCGGCATCTGGTCATTGCGTTTTTTATTAATGACGCTCGCGTTTACGCCCGCTAAAATGATCTTCAATCAACCCGGTCTGCAAAAATACCGTCGAATCATCGCCTTGTTCACTTTTTTCTATTGTTCGGTGCATTTACTGGTCTTCATTGGCTTAGAGCATTCGTTTAGTTTTAGTCTAATTGCCGAAGATCTCTATACCAGTCCCATTGCATTAGTAGGTTTATTGGCCTATCTGCTGCTCGTTCCGCTAACCGTCACATCGACCAATAACATGATGAGGAAACTCGGAAAAAACTGGAAAAAACTGCACAGTGTGGTCTATGTGATTGGCTTGCTCGCTATTTTGCATTTCGCCTTGACCGTTAAAGCCGACCTGACCCGGCCTTTACTCTATGGTTTCATTCTGTTGACCTTGTTTGTAATAAGAGGTGTCGTCAGGAACAGAAAAAAAATGCCGGCATGCAAAACCGAAGCTGCTAAGAATCAACGATCGCCAGAGCAACCGCTTCCGCCACCTTGATACCGTCAACAGCTGCGGACAAAATGCCACCGGCATAGCCGGCACCCTCTCCGGCAGGAAACAAGCCTTTGGTATTTAGGCTTTGAAAGCACTCATCACGTTTAATGCGAATCGGCGAAGATGTTCGGGTTTCGACCCCGGTCAAGACCGCATCATACATCGCGAACCCCTTAATTTTTTTGTCGAACGCCGGCAGCGCTTCTCTGATAGCATCGATCACAAAATCCGGCAAGGCCGATGCCAAGTCGCATAAATGCAACCCCGGCGTATAGGACGGCAATACCGAACCTAAACTTGTCGAAGGCTTACCGGACAAAAAATCGCCGACTAATTGCCCCGGCGCATCATAATTACCGCCGCCTAATTCAAAAGCTTTTCGCTCCCATTGACGTTGAAAATCAATCCCGGCCAAAGGGTTTCCGGGAAAATCGGCCGGAGTGACTTCGACGACGATCCCGCTATTAGCATTACGTTCGTTGCGCGAATATTGACTCATGCCATTGGTTACCACATGCCCCGGTTCCGAGGTTGCCGCGACCACCGTACCGCCCGGGCACATGCAAAAACTATACACTGCACGACCGTTACGGCAATGATGTACTAATTTATAATCGGCCGCACCCAATAGCGGATGTCCGGCCTGCGGCCCGAATCGGCATTGATCGATCATTGATTGAGGATGTTCGATACGAAAGCCGATCGAAAACGGCTTGGCCTCAATATAGACACCCCGCTGATACAGCATGCCAAAAGTATCCCGCGCACTGTGGCCGACAGCCAACACGACATGCTCGGTATCGATACGCTCACCCCCGGCAAGCACTACGCCCTTAACCTGGCCATTGCCAATTTCGATATCCTCGACCCGGCTTTGAAAGCGAATTTGACCGCCCAAGGCTTCAATCTCGGCACGCATCGATTCAACCATTGAAACCAACCTAAACGTACCGATATGCGGTTTATTGACATAAAGTATTTCAGGCGGCGCACCGGCCTTGACGAACTCTGTTAACACTTTACGACCGCGATAACCCGGATCCTTGATTTGGCTATAGAGTTTGCCGTCCGAAAATGTACCGGCACCGCCTTCGCCGAA